>CATWCG010000096.1:0-6783 GCA_958349165.1 uncultured Actinomyces sp.
GCACCGCCGCTCCTCAGACAGGATGCGCCCCATCGGGAAGATTCCACCTGATCGGGGGCGTTCAACCCGTGCGGGAGCATGACGCCAGGGGTAATGGTGGGGGTTTTGCACCATTAGAAGCATCCTGTCGGCGTGTCGCCGGCGTGTCGCGGCTCTAATGGTGCAATTCCCCCCGTTTGGTGGCGGTGAGGCCGCGGTTCGGGGTGGCGTGGCGCCCACAGTGCAGACCACCTCGGCAAAAAATGGCTGACATTGGCTTAATGGGTGAGATGTTCTGTGATGCGGGCAACTCCGGCACGCAGTTCACCCCTGCGGCCCCTCCGCGCCCAGGGCGGATGGGGGGTTTTGCACCATTAGAAGCATCCTGTCGGCGTGTCGCCGGCGTGTCGCGGCTCTAATGGTGCAATTCCCCCCGTTTGGTGGCGGTGAGGCCGCGGTTCGCGGTGGTGAGGCCGCGGTCGGGAGCGGTGAGGCCGCGGTTCGGGGTGGCGTGGCGCCCACAGTGCAGACCACCTCGGCAAAAACGCCGACAACGGGGTGTTGCGGGCGAGGCGGCCTGCGTTGTGGACACAACGGCGCCTGGCCTCGTGTGTCGCTCGCACGCGAACCCGCTATTGCGAGCGCTAACCCGCTATCTCGCACGTAAACCCGCTATTCCGTGTCTGGGCGGGGCTGCCCACGCTCGTATTAGCGGGCCCACGTGCGACATAGAGGGCCCAGGCACGCATTAGCGGGCCCACGTGCGCGCGGGTGCACTAGGGTAAGCCGCCCGGCGGTCAGGCGGCGGCGAAGCGGGCCCGCGTGCGCGCGGGCGCACATCCTCGGAGCAGTTTCGCATGCAATTCGATTGAGTGAACTTTCAACAACTTCCACAAACGTTGCAATTCCAACGATGTGAATGCGTGAGGAGACAGAGCGTCAGGGGAATTGCATGCGACATTCGTGGACAGCATCCCCAACGGGAGTCATACTCTGCCGGTAGCGCTGCCGCTCGTCGCGCAGCCGGTAGCGAAGCCGCTCGTCGCGCAGCCGGTAGCGCTGCCGCGCGTCGGCGCCGCCGGTGACATAGTCGGCCGCCTGGCACGGTGGATACCACCGGTGCACACAACCTGCCCAAGCCCCACCGTGACGACTCAATGGGCCACACACAGACTCCCCATGAAACAAGCACCCACACGCGGTGCAGCGTCTCGCCCACCCAGGGGCCACACACAGGAACGCGATCACACAACCATCTCCAACACTGATTGTCCCGCGCCAGCAAGCCGACAAGTCGCAACACAACCAACACGTTGCGCCCATCCTCCACGCCGGTACCCACCACCTCCAACACCAGGAAGGCCGCCCCGAGGGGCGGCCTTCCGACGTCAATGGCCCGTCGAGTCAGGAACCCGACATGGGGCGGCACTTGGCGGGCTGTTCGACCGGGTCGGTGGACTTCAGGACGCGCTGGACGTCCTCCGCGCTCATCGTGTCGTCGTAGAAGGTGCCCAGCTCAACCTTCACGTCGGAACCCGTCGCGTCGGTGAGGCGCACGTGGGCGCCGGGGAAAAAGCGGGCGACCGAGTAGGCGTTATCGACGCCAGCCGGACCGGCGGTGATGCGCACCTTGCCCGTGTACTCGACGTCCGCAGTCTCGGGCTCCTGCGTCCGGAAGCCTGCGGTCGTGAGCATGTCCGTGGCCTTCGAAGCCAGGCCCTGGTGCTGGGTGGTGTTGATGACCGTGACCGACACCGTCGAGGGGGTCACGGGCTTCGAGTTCGCTGTCGGGCAGGGAATGTCGCCGGTTTCGGCGTACTTGACCTTCACGGAGAAGTCGTTACCGAAGGGAACCGGCACGATCCCGGTAAACACGAGGGCGGCGATCACCGCGACCACTAGCAGCGCGCCGCCAACCACGACGAACGTCAGGTTCTGACGCTGCTGGCGCTCGCGCAGGAAACGCTGACGCGGGGTGAGGGCAGGGCGGGGCGCGTTCGGAGTACTCACAGTGTCCAGCCTATCGAATGGGAGGGGCCCGCGGCCAGACAACGCCCCGTCAGGAGCGTTACATCTGCGCCACGACCGACCCACGAGACAACGAGGCCACCCTCCGTGCGGGCCCTCGACGCCCCTGCGGGACCCACTCAAGCCCGCCCAGGCCTCGTCGCTCATACGACACGGGCGGGCTCCAAGGATTCACCTCGGAGCCCGCCCGTGCGTGTCAGCCTACTGGTTCCACGCGAAGTCGTTGGGGCTGATCTCGCCGTTCGTGCCGGTCATCCAGCCCGCGCGGGACAGGGCGAAAGACTTACCCGACTTCGTATTCCAGCAGGTCACGCCGTCCTCGGTGGAGCGGCACGCGTAGTCGCCGTTCGTGGCGGCGGTCGTGTAGTCCAGCTTGGGGCCGCCCGAGGGCATCGACGCCGCACACGACTGGGTCGCCTCCGTCTTCGTGGCCGTCAGCGTGCCGACCTTGGTGCCGGAGCAGGAGGCGTAGCCCTCCTCCTCCCAGTCGGAGTCGGCGATGCCGCAAGTAACGCCGTCAGCGCTGAAGGAACACTTGATGTTGCCCGACGGCGCCATGAAGTTATCCATCTTCGTGGCGCCTGCGGGGGCTGGGAACTTCACGGGCTCATCCGTCGTGGCGCTCGCCGACGGCGTGGACGTCGCGCTCGACGAGGAGGTGGCCGGATCCGACCCGCCCGTGGGCCCCTCGTACCCGCGCGTAAACACGAAGATCACGAAGCCAAGGAGAACCAACGCGACCACGGCGAGGATACCCAGGACGATGCCCATAATCGGGACGGGGCGACGCTCGCGCGCGGCGGGCGCGGCCTGCGGCTGGGCGGTGGACTGCACCTGGTACGAGGCGCCGGCAGCGGGGTAGGCCTGCGGCGTGGACTGGGCGCGGGCGGGCGCGCCCGACGCGCTCGGGTAGGACGAGGCCACGGGCGCACTCGGGTACACGGCGGTCGCCTCGGGATCCTGAGCGGCATTTCCGCCCATGATCGAGTGGCGCTGCACCTGGGCGACCACCTGCTCGCGCGCACCCACCTGTGGGACCGGCGCGTTCGAGCCGACGACCGCGGAGTAGGGGGTCGTGCGCTCAACCTGCGAGTAGGAGTTCACGCCACCCTGGCCGAGCACATACATGCCGGACTCGGAGGTGCGAATCGAGGACCCGGCAACCGCGCCGGACACGTCACCGTGCATGACGAGATAGCCGTTGGAGTCAATGTAGCCGTCGTAGTCGTCGCGGGCCTCGAGGGCCGCGTTGACCTGCGGGTCATTGAACTGGTGCAGCCAGTCGAGCAGCCCTCGATAAGCGTGGGGATGCGCGGCCACGACCGGGCGTAGCTCGGGGTAGCGATACGCCAGTTGGCGCAGCGCTTCGGCGTCGGTCGACGGATCCTGTGCTGCCGCCGCAGGATCGTCGAAATGCAGCTCTTCTGCCATCGGTGCTCCAGACTTCATCGGTCACGCGGTTGTTACACAATACCGCGCTCACACGTCACAGGTGAAACCTTGCGCTATTTTCTTCCCACTATTCGGCGCTGTCACTTGACAAAGCCCCTAGGAGCCCCCACGAAAGACGAAACTGTCAAAATTGAGGCTCTCGATGTCCGCCGCGAGCGCGCGCACCTGATCGTCCCATCCGCCGCGCGAGGCCTCAAAACCTTCCGGGGTGCCGAATTCTCGCGCCTGCTGGAGCGCGAAGGACCGCACCCCCATCTCGCGCGCCCGCGCCGCCACCTCGAGCCCGTCGCTCGGTCCATCCGGATAGACGGTCAGTCGCACCTCGTGGCCCACCTCGGGATGAGCCAGGACGATACCCAGCGACTCCCACGCCCGCTCGCCGGCACCCGCGCGCCCGGCCACGGCCTCGTAGTTGCCCGGAGTCGCCTTCACGTCGATGCCCACCCAATCGACGAGGCCCGCTCCCAGCAGCTCCTCCAGGCGGCGCGGGTAGGGGCCGGCGGTGTGCAGGCCGACGCCGAAGCCGAGCTCGCGCACGCGAGCCATCCCCGCGCCGAGCGCGACCTGGCGGGTCGCCTCGCCGCCGGAGAACACGACGCCGTCCAGGAGGCCGTGCCTGCGCGCCAGCAGATCCTCCAGCGCGCTCCACGCGACCACGCCCGGGATGCGCGGGTCGATGATCGCGCTGTTGTGGCAGTACGGGCACGCCCACGGGCAGCCCTGCAGGAACAGGGACGCCGCGAACTTGCCGGGCCAGTCCACGCTCGACATGGGGACGAGGCCCGCGATCTGCAGGTCGTCCGGCGTCCACTCGCGCGACGCCCGCCCCCCGACGAGGCCGGGGCCGCCCAGGCTCACGGTGCCCTCCCGGGATGCCTCGGCCTCGTCGCGGTGGGGACGGGCGCTCACGTCAGCGGCTCCCCGCGGGAGGGAAGGCGCTGACGAGCTCGCCGTGAGCGCCTGCAGCGTCCTCGGAGAACATCTGGCGCTCGTGATACTCGCCCTTCTTGCCGATGTTGAAGGACTGGACCGGGCGGAAGTAGCCCATGACACGCGTCCACACCTCGCAGGCCTGCGGCTCGGCGTGGGGGTGGGCGGCCGCGCACTTGTCGCACGTGAAGTGCTCGCCGGCCAGGTAGCCGTGGACCGGGCAGATCGAGAAGGTCGGCGTGATCGTGATGTAGGGAACCTTGAAGGCCGTCAGCGAGCGGCGCACCATCTCCTTGCAGGCCTGCCCCGAGGACAGGCGCTCACCCATGTACAGGTGCAGGACCGTGCCGCCCGTGTACTTGCCCTGCAGGACCTCCTGATCCTCGAGCGCCTGGAACGGGTCATCCGTGTAGGCGACCGGCAGCTGCGAGGAGTTCGTGTAGTAGGGCTCGTCGGGCGTGCCCGCCTGGATGATGTCGGGGAAGCGCTTACGATCCTCCTTCGCGAAGCGGTACGTCGTACCCTCCGCGGGGGTCGCCTCCAGGTTGTACATGTGGCCGGTGGCCTCCTGGAGCTGGACCATGCGCTCGCGCACGCGATCCAGGATCCGCACGCACATGTCGAAGCCGCGCGGATCCGTCAGGTCGTAGGCGTCGTCGCTGAAGTTGCGCACCATCTCGTTCATACCGTTGACGCCGATCGTCGAGAAGTGGTTATCGAGCGTGCCCAGGTAGCGGCGCGAATACGGGAAGAGGCCGTGGTCCATGTGGTACTGGATGGTCTCGCGCTTGATCTCGAGAGACTTCGAGGCCAGGTCGATGAGCTCGTCCATGCGCGCGACGAGGCCTTCCTCGTCCCCCTTGTACAGGTAGCCGAGGCGCGCCATGTTGAGCGTGACCACACCGATCGAACCGGTGAGCTCCGCCGAACCGAAGAGGCCGTTGCCGCGCTTGAGGAGCTCGCGCAGGTCCAGCTGGAGGCGGCAGCACATCGAGCGGATCATATGCGGGTCCAGGTCGGAGTTGATGAAGTTCTGGAAGTAGGGCAGGCCGTACTTCGCCGTCATATCGAAGAGCGCGTCGACATTCTCGCCCTCCCAGTCGAAGTCGGGCGTGATGTTGTAGGTCGGGATCGGGAACGTGAAGACGCGCCCGTCCGCGTCGCCGCCCGTCATGACCTCGATGAACGCGCGGTTGATGAGGTCCATTTCCCGCTGCAGCTCGCCGTAGGTGAAGTCGACGACCTCGTCGCCGATGAGGGGGTGCTCGTCGGCCAGGTCGTCCGGGCACGTCCAGTCGAAGGTCAGGTTCGTGAAGGGGCACTGGCTGCCCCAGCGCGAGGGCACGTTCAGGTTGTAGATGAGCTCCTGCATGCACTGAACGATCTCCTCGTACTCCATGTCGTCCAGGCGCACGAAGGGCGCCATGTAGGTGTCAAAGGAGGAGAACGCCTGGGCGCCCGCCCACTCGTTTTGGAGGGTGCCGAGGAAATTGACGATCTGGCCGCACGCCGACGAGAAGTGCTTGGGCGGGGCCGAGGCGATCGCGCCGCCCACACCGTTGAAGCCCTCCTGGATGAGGCGCTTGAGGGACCAGCCGGCGCAGTATCCGGCGAACATGTCGAGGTCGTGGATGTGGTAGTCGCCCTCGCGGTGTGGGGCGCCAATCTCGGGCGTGTAGACGTGTTCGAGCCAGTAGTTGGCGACGATCTTGCCCGCCGAGTTCAGGATCAGGCCACCGAGCGAATACCCCTGGTTCGCGTTGGCATTAACTCGCCAGTCGGAGCGGTCGAGGTACTCCTCAACGGTTGCAATAGCGTCGACGTCGTAGCGGGGTGCGCTAGTCATGTTCCTGGTCCTGTCTTTTCTGCGTTTCCGCATGTGTGCTGTGTGCGCTTGTTGTTCGTCTTGGCGCCGTGGGCCCTGCACTCCTGTGGGCGGCGAGTCCGGTACTGCTGGACGCGTGTCCGACACGTCGCGGACGCTCCCCCCAGGCGGCACGAGGCCGTGGCACTGTGGGTGGTGGTGGTTTCCTCCACCCGGCGCGAGCCTCCACTAGATGGAGGGCACGTCCGCCACAAGACACTAGATCTTGTGTTGCGGACGAACAGTCACCACAATATCTAGTGTCATTCGAGTGACATGCGCCCATCTCGCGAGTCGCCCTGTTCCCCTCGCCACGAGCTCACTTTTTCAGAAACTTTCGGGGACCAACGTCCCGTGGCAAGGTGCTGGACCAACGGCGCAGCACGCCACCCGCCAGCCTCCTAGCTATCGACCAGAAGCTGCCCACCACCGACCGCCCCACACCCCAACCTCACACTCCACACCCCAATCCCACACTCCACACCCCGACTTCACACTCCACACCCCGACTTCACACTCCACACCCAAAA
>CATWCG010000097.1:0-6780 GCA_958349165.1 uncultured Actinomyces sp.
CGTTGCGGGCTCCGGGGGCGCGCTTCGCGGCAGCCTTCAGGATCGAGGCGACTGCGTCTTCCTTGGTCGAGTTGTGGCCCTGACCGTAGTTCGTGAAGGACACGTAACCCGTGTACCCCATGACGAACACCTGGTAGATCAGCAGGAACACCATGCCGGGGACCAGGTACTTCGCGGGGATCATCCGCTTGGAGAAGTACACCCAGTTCACGACAACGAGCAGGACGGCCAGGACGGCGAGCACCGTCCACGACTTCACCAGGTACGCGGTGAACATGCCGTACAGCCCCAGGGCGTCGATCAGCATCATCAGGATCAGCTTGACGAAGAAACCAGGCCTGGTCACTTCGCTCGCGTGCGAGGCCTTGGGCCCCGTCTTCTTCTTTTCTGTAGCCTTCGCTGGCTCAGACATCGTGTCCTCCACACGTGCGCGTTCGCGCGTCTTTGCGACGTTTCCCGCCGGACGGCGGGTAAAAAAGTGGGCACCGAGGGTGCCTGTTGGCCGCTGGGCGGCCGCGGTGTTCAACGCCACCCCACCCCCGCCCGCCGCGTGGGTGCGGGCGGGGGTGGGGCGTTGTCACGCCGTCAGGCGAGCCTTCGTGCCGGCCACTGGCGGCCGGCTCGATCGCTCACTTGGAGGCGATGGCGTTGTTGATGTTGGTGATCATCGTAGCCCAACCCTCGGCGGGGGTCTCGGTGCCGGTCACGATGTTGGCCTCGGTCTGGCCCCAGTAGTTCCAGACGGAGCCCATGGCGGGGATCGCGGGAGCGAGCGCGCCGGCCTCGGCGACCTTCGAGAAGTCCTTGATGTCCTGGTCATCCGACTTGGCGGCGACCGACGGCATCGCGGAGGCGCGACCGCCGAGCTTCTGCATCTGTTCCTGGGCCTCGGGGGTGGCCAGGTAGTTGAAGAACTGCTTGGCGGCGACCGGGTTGGCGGACTTGGCGCTCTGGTAGAACATCTGGACGCCAACGAAGGGCTGAGCGGCCTGCGCGCCGGCGGAAGGGATCGGCAGGACGGAGACGTCCATGCCGGCCTTACGGAAGGCGTCGACGTTCCAGGGGCCGGTCACCGTGTAGGCGGCCTTGCCGTCGAGGAAGGCCTGCTTGGCGATGTCGCCGGTGATCGAGGGGGAGATGATGCCCGCGTCACCCTGGGCCTTGAGCCAGTTGGCGAAGTCGGTGCCGCCGGAGCCGCCCATGGCCAGCTCGGAGGTGTACTCACCGTCGGCGTTGGTGTTGAACACGGGGGCACCGAAGGAAGTCTGGAAGCCGTAGAAGTGGTACGGGTCACCCTTGTCGCCCATCTGGATGATGAAGGGGTACTCGACGCCCGTCTTCTTGCCGGAGGCGATCATGTCATCGTAGGTGGTCGGGGTGTCCTGGGTGAGCGCATTGTTACGCACCAGGGCGACGGACTCGACGGCGTAGGGGACGCCGTAGGTCTGGCCGTTGTAGGTGACGGCCTTGACGGCCACGTCGGAGAACTGCTCCTTGGCCTGACCCAGGTCGACGGGGGCGACGACGCCGTTAGAGACGAGGGCGCCGAGCTTGTCGTGGGCCATGACGATCAGGTCGGGGCCGTTGCCGGTGGGGACCTGGGTGGTGAACTCGGTGTCCATGTCGGCCTCGGACTTCTGGACGACGTTGACGGCGACGCCGGTCGACGCCGTGAAGTCCTCGGCGAAGGACTGCACCTGCGAGAAACGGGTGTCGTCGGCCCAGATGGTGAGGGTCGCGAGGGTCTCGTTGGAATTCTCGGACGAGTTCGTCGTGGGGGTAGTGTTGCCATTGCAGGCGGCCAGGGCGGTAGCCGCCGCGAAGACGCCGAGTGCTGCGATACCACGTCGCATTATTTCTCCTGTGTTGGTCGGGCTGGTCGCCTCCATCAGCGACCCGCTAGTGCCACTGTAGTACCTCCGTTTTTGTTTCTGCAATAATTTTCCGAATTGTGAGCTTCCTGTTACATTTGTACCGAAGCGTCGAGCGGACAGACCCCAAGGAGAGTTGAGTCGATGACGAAAAACCGCACCAGCATGGCTGATATTGCTGCGCACGCCGGCGTCTCGACATCCACCGTCTCTCGCGTCTTCAACGGCGTCGGACAGGTCTCTGACGAGACGCGCCGCAAGGTCCTGACGGCTATTGACGAGCTGGGTTACGACCGCCCGACCCCCGAGCGCACCCCCGACACCCCGACGATCGGTGTCATCGTCCCCGAGCTCACCAATCCGATCTTCGCGGCCTTCGCCCATCACCTCCAGGAGGAGGTCGCGCGGGCTGGGGGTATCGCGATGATCCGTTCTCAAACGCCGGGCGCCACCTCCGAGTTCGATCACCTCTCTTCGCTCTTGGAGCATCGCGTCAGCGGCTTGATCTTCGTCTCGGGCAGGCACGCGGACCTGCTGGCGGACCTCGGCCCCTATCACGAGGTCGTGGCTCATTCGATCCCGCTCGTGACCATCAACGGGGCGCGAGCAGAGATCCCGGCCCCCGATTTTTCGACGGGTGACGCTCTAGGCATTCGCGCGGCCGTTACGCATCTGCATGAGCTCGGTCATTCGCGCATCGCGCTGTTGACGGGGCGCACACACGTTGTCCCGGCGCTGCGCAAGGCCGAGGCCTTCACCCAGGTCATGGAGGAGCTGGTCGGCGACCGCTCCCCCATCATCGAGGAGACCTTCTATACGTACGAGGCCGCGGCGGCTCACACGAACGGCCTGATCGAGCGCGGCGTGACGGCGATCGTGACGGGCTCCGACTTGCAGGCGCTCGGCGCGATCCGCACGATCACCTCACTGGGCCTCTCCGTCCCGGAGGACATCTCGGTCATCGGATTCGATGATTCTTTCCTCATGTCACACCTGAGCCCGGGGCTGACGACGGTCCACCAGCCTGTGCCCGCGATCGTCGCGGCGGCGGTGCGCAGTCTATTCGAGGCCTTGGCCACACCCGACTACACTCCTGAGCACGCCGATTACGTCTTTTCAGCCGATTTGGTCGTGCGGGCGACGACTGCGCGCGCGAAGTAACGCCCCTGCCTGACGAGGTCCGCACCCTGGGAATGATTTGACAATGATTCTCAGAGCCCCAGAGAATGATTCTCATGTCGAAGAGATTCCTCGCCGCCGCATGCGCGGCCGCCACAGCGCTCGCACTGTCCGCCTGCTCCTCCGCCCCCTCCTCGGAAGGAAACGCCAGCAAGGACGGGACTCTGACCGTCATGGCGTCCTTCTACCCCCTGCAGTACCTGGCTGAGAAGATCGGCGGCGAGCACGTCACCGTCACCTCACTAACCCCCGCGGGCGCCGAGCCCCACGACCTCGAACTCTCCCCCAAGACGGTCGACGCCCTGGCCTCCGCGGACGCCGTCGTCTACCTCGCGGGCTTCCAGGCCGCGGTGGACGAGGCCATCGAGCAGCAGGCCCCCACAACCGTCATTGACGTCTCCCCCGCCGTCGAACTGGTCGAGGCCAACTCCTCCGCCAACCATCCGAGCGAGGACGAGGACGCCGACGAGGCTCAGTCCGGCGAGAGCGCCACCGAGGAGCACGCCGACCACGATCACGAGGGCCACGATCACGAGGGCCACCACCACGATATGAGCGCCGACCCTCACTTCTGGCTGGACCCGGTGCGCATGGCGAGCGCCGCGACCCTAGTGGGCGACAAGCTCGCCGAGGCCGACCCAGCCAACGCCGACACCTACAAGGCCAACGCTCAGGCCCTGAACGAAGAACTCAGCGCCCTGGGTGACGACCTCGTCGCGAAGACCGCGACCTGCCAGATCAAGACCTTCGTCACCGCGCACACCGCGTTCGGCTACCTCGCCGACCGCACCGGCCTGACCCAGGTGGGCATCTCGGGCCTCGACCCCGACTCTTCCCCCTCGCCCGCGCGACTCGCCGAGATTAGTCAGATCGCCAAGGACCAGGGCGTGACCACCATCTTCACGGAGGCGCTCATCGACCCCAAGGTCGCGCAGACCCTGGCCGACGACCTCGGCATCTCCACGGCCGTCCTGGACCCGATCGAGTCCCAGACCGACTCCTCCAAGGACTACGCGGCCGTCATGAAGGACAACATCAACGCCCTGACGACAGCGAACAACTGCCAGTGATGACGACTGACACCACCACGACGGCGGGAGCCTCCCACGCGGAGGCTCCCGCCGTCGTGCGGCTCGATAACCTGCACGTCGCCTGGGACACGGACCTGATCCTCCACGGGATCACCCTGTCCATCCCCGCCGGCCAGACCGTGGCCATCACTGGATCGAATGGATCGGGCAAGTCCACGACCCTCAAGGCACTGCTCGGCACAGCCCCCATCACCAGCGGCGACGCCCTGCTCTTCGGCCGCTCGATCACCGCTCGACGCCGCGTGCCCTGGCAGAAAATCGGATACGTGCCCCAGCGCATCTCGTCGGGAGGAGCCGTCAGCTCAAGCGCCATCGAGGTCGTGCGCTCCGGCTTGCTCGGGCCTCGTCGCCTGTGGGCGATGCCCGGGGACACGGCCCGCGCGATGGACGCCCTCGAGCGCGTCGGCATGGCCCACCGCGCCCACTCCCCCATGAACATCCTCTCGGGTGGCCAGGCCCAGCGCGTCCTCATCGCGCGCGCCCTCGTGCGCCGCCCCGAGCTGCTCATCATGGACGAGCCGATGGCCGGAATCGACGCCGCCTCCCGGGCGCGCCTGGCGGACATCGTCGCCGACGCAAAGGCCGAAGGCACGACCATCCTCATCGTCTTGCACGAGCTCGGCGAACTCGGCCCCCTCCTGGACCGCGAGCTCCACATCAGCGCCGGCCACGTCTCCTACGACGGCACCCCCCACATCGACGACGACCACGAGCAGCACCACGGTGGCGGCGACCACTGCCACTCCTCAGAGGCCACCGCACCCTCCCAGGGCGACCACGGCCTCGTCAGCGGAATCTGGACGGGAACAGACAATGATTGACGCCCTGACCACCCTCCTGTCCTCCCAGATGATGCAGCGCTCCCTCCTGGCCGCACTCATCGTCGGGCTGACTGCTCCGATCATCGGGACCTACCTGGTCCACCGCAGGCTCGCGATGCTCGGAGACGGAATCGGGCATATTTCGCTCACCGGCGTGGCCTTGGGCTGGCTAGCCGGCACCTTCGCGAACGTGACCCCCGCCGATTCGTGGGCGATCCCCGGAGCCGTCGTCGTCTCCCTGCTCGGCGCGGTCACCATCGAGCTGGTCCGTCAGAGCGGCCGCACGTCGGGCGACACCGCGCTGGCCATGCTCTTTTACGGCGGCATCGCGGGCGGCGTCTTGCTCATCGGCCTGGCGGGCGGCACATCCGCGCAGCTCAACTCCTACCTCTTTGGCTCCATCTCGACCGTTCGTTGGAGCGACATCACGCTCATCACGATCCTGGGCGTGGCCATCGTGGCGCTCGGCGTCGGCCTGGCTCCCGCGCTCTTCTCGGTCACCAACGATGAGGACTTCGCGCGCTCCACGGGGCTGCCCGTGCGCACGCTCTCCCTCCTCATCGCCATCCTGTCGGCCCTCACGGTCGCTGTTGCAATGCGCGTCGTCGGCTCGCTGCTGGTCAGCGCCCTCATGGTGATCCCCGTCGCCATCGCACAGCTGGGCGCCCGCTCCTTCCGATCCACGATGGGCATCGCCATGGGGCTCGGCGTCCTGATCTGCACGTGCGGCCTGTCCCTGACCTATTTCGTCGACCTGTCGCCGGGCGCGACGATCGTTGTGGGCGCTATCGGCCTCTACGCGATTGGGTTTATGATCAGGGCAGCCCTGGACCGCATCCGCCGGGTGCGCAGGCTGCGCGTGGCACGCACGCACAACCAGCACCCCGAGCGCTCCACCGCCCGCTCACACGCCCTGCGGAAGGACTAGACATGCAGCGCATGACCAAGCAACGCCAGGCCGTCTTGGACGAGCTGACGCGCGTCAGCGACTTCCGCAGCGCCCAGCAGATTTTTGAGGACCTGCATTCCCAGGGGCAACGCGTGGGCCTGGCGACCGTGTACCGCTCGTTGCAGGGGCTCGCCGAGGACGGACGCGTGGACACGCTGCGCTCCTCCGAGGGCGAGGTCCTGTATCGCAGTTGCGCAAGCGAGCACCATCACCATCACCTGGTGTGCCGAACGTGCGGCTTCACCGAGGAGATCGAGCAGTCCCAGATCGAGTCGTGGGTGTCTGCCGTCGCGGCCGACCACGGGTTTTCCGATGTTGAGCATTCCCTCGAGCTCTTCGGGCTGTGTGCGTCGTGCCGGGAGAAGGGGACCGCGCGCTAAGGATAGCCCGAGCATCGCACGGTCGGCGCACCTACCTCCCCAACGATAGGTTAGGATAGGCTTCGTTTGGTTACCCATCCGCGGAGGGTTTTTGTGTTCAGCGCAGGAATCAACAACATGGTCCCCGCCTTTGCTCGCGAGGGCATCTGGCTCTTCGTGTTCCTCTTCATTGTCGTCCTCTTGCGCGCACAACTGACCTACTGGCTCGCGCGCGGGGTCGCCTCTGGCGCGGTCTTGGCCAGCGGCCGCAAGGGATTCCCAGGCTCCGTCGCACGCTGGTTCGATGGCCCCATCCCGCGCAGGGGCGCGGCGATGCTGGACAAGTGGGGAATCATCGTCATCCCCCTGTGCTTCCTGACGGTGGGCATCCAGACGGCGGTGAACGCGGGAGCCGGCCTGGTGCGCATGCGTTGGAGCACCTACACCATCGCGATGATCCCGGGCTGCATTCTGTGGGCGCTCCTGTACGGCCTCGGTATACTGGCGGTC
>CATWCG010000098.1:0-6701 GCA_958349165.1 uncultured Actinomyces sp.
CGAGATCGACCACTCCGAGCCGCAGGCTCGCGTGTGGCGATCTCGCGGGCGGGCCACCGCCCACCGGCACGCACAGCAGCCCGGCCCCAAGGCTGGGCCCGACGACGCCCGGAACACACAGCAGCCCGGCCCCAAGGCTGGGCCCGACGGTGCCCCACAAGATCGGCACACCAGCGGGGCCACAGCGGGAAAAGCTACGACATCTTCTCCATCGGGGCCATGCGCACGAGGAGACGCTTCTCGGCCATGCCGAAGCGGATGCGAGCCACGGTGCGCGGCCCCTCCCCCTCGATGCCGGTGACGGTGCCCGCACCCAGGGTCGCGTGCTTGACACGGTCCCCGACCTTGAGCGAGAGCACCGGCTTCTCCTCGGCGGGCTTGGCTGCAGGAGCCACGCCCATCCGGGTCACTGTGCGTGCGCCGGCCGTCTGCGCGGCAGCGCCACCGCGCCCCGACCCGAAGGCACCGGCGTCGCGCTCGCCCCACGGGTCGCGCCCCTCGCGGCTGCGCGAACGCCCGTAGGAACCCGAGCCATAAGAACCGGAACCATACGAACCCCCGTAGGAGGCGCGCATGCGCTCCCCGGATGTGGCCGCGCGGCGTACGTCGAGGAGCTCGGCGGGGATGTCGTCGAGGAACCGCGAGGGCGGCATCTCCTGCGGAGTCCCCCAGGCGCTGCGCACCGCCGCGCGCGTCAGGTAGAGGCGTTCGCGCGCACGCGTGATCGCCACGTACGCCAGGCGGCGTTCCTCTTCCAGCTCGCTCTCATCCCCGAGGCTGCGCTGGTGCGGGAAGGTGCCGTCCTCCATGCCGGTGACGAACACGGCCGGGAACTCGAGGCCCTTGGCGGTGTGCACGGTCATGAGGGTGACCTGTCCGCCGCGCTCGCCCTCCGCGGGCACCTGGTCCGAATCGGCGACGAGGGCGACGCGCGCGAGGAAGTCCGCGAGCGTTGCGCCGGGCGCGTCGGCCGCGAAGGCACCGGCGACGGAGTGCAGTTCCGCCAGGTTTTCCACGCGCGAGGCGTCCTGCGGATCGTCGCTGCGGCGCAGCTCCGCCAAGTAGCCGGTGCGGTCCAGGACCTCTTCGAGGATGTCGGCCTGGGACACGCCTCGCGCCTCCGCGGCGCGCAGCGTCTCAATGAGGCCCCAGAAGGCGGCCGCGGACTTCGCGGCGCGCGGGGTGATGCCCAGGACCTCGGGCGCCGTCTCGGGCGCGCTCTCGGAGGGGACGGGGGACGAGGCCGGGGCCGCAGCCGCGCTCTCATCCGCAGCCGCGCTCGCATCTGCACCGTTGCGAGCACCCGGGTTCTCCCCCGCCGCTCCATCCGAGGAAACGGAAACGGAAGAATCAGCCGAGGCCTCGTCCGTGGAAACGGAACGGGCCAGCGCGTCGACGTCGATTCCCTCCCCCTCGCCGGCGGGGCGCCCGGCGCGCAGCCACAGGTGACGCAGGGCCGCGCCAAACGAGATGCCGTAGTGGGCGGCGTGCGCGGCGATGGCCTCTTCGGCCTTCGCGCCGATGCCGCGCTTGGGGACGTTGAGGACACGGCGGGCCGCGACCGTGTCGTCGGGGTTGGAGATGACCTGCAGGTAGGCCAGCGCGTCCTTGATTTCGCGGCGCTCGTAGAAGCGGGTGCCGCCGACGACGCGGTACGGGATGCCCTGGCGCACGAGGAGCTCTTCGAGCGCGCGGGACTGAGCGTTCGTGCGGTAGAAGACCGCGATGTCGCCCCATTCGACGCCCAAGTCCGCGAGGCGGTCGATCTCGCCGACGACGAATCGGGCTTCGTCGTGCTCGGAATCTGCGGCGTCCAAGGTGATGAGCGCGCCGTCGCCCGAGGCCGTCCACAGGTTCTTCGCGCGGCGCCCCGTGTTGCGGGCGATGACAGCGTTCGCGGCTGACAGGATGTTCTGCGTCGAGCGATAGTTCTGCTCCAGCAAAATGGTGCGAGCGCCCGT
Source organism: uncultured Actinomyces sp. (assembly GCA_958349165.1). Lineage (GTDB taxonomy): Bacteria > Actinomycetota > Actinomycetes > Actinomycetales > Actinomycetaceae > Pauljensenia. Next base: position 1,962 of record CATWCG010000098.1, read on the forward strand.
GAAGTCGCGCTCGAACTCCTCGATGTTGCGGATCGTCGCGCCGCGGAAGGCATAAATCGACTGGTCGGAGTCGCCGACGACCGTCAGCTCGGCGGGCGTCACCCCATCGGACCCGTCCCCCACGAGGGCGCGCACGAGGACGTACTGCGCGTGGTTCGTGTCCTGGTACTCGTCGACCAGGATGTGGCGGAAGCGCCGGTGGTAGTGCTCGGCGATCAGCGGATTGTCGCGCAACAACTCGACCGTGCGCATGATGAGGTCGTCGAAATCCAGCGCGTTCGAGGCGCGCATGCGCTTATCGTACTCAACGTAGGCGTCCGCGACGATGCGCGAGACCGGGTCCTTGCCCGCCGTCTGGGCATAGCGCGCCGGGCCGATCAGCTCGTTCTTCGCGTCCGAAATGCGCGCCGCCACCATCTTCGGGGTGAAGCGCTTAATGTCCACGTCCTGGGCCTTGAGGACCATCTGGATGAGACGCTGGGAATCCTGCGCGTCGTAGATCGTGAACGACGAGGACAGGCCCGCCGCCTCGTGCTCGTAGCGCAGCAGGCGCACGCACGCCGAGTGGAAGGTCGACACCCACATGCGGCGCGCGTCGTCCCCCACGAGGGCACCCGCGCGCTCGCGCATCTCGGCGGCCGCCTTGTTCGTGAAGGTGATCGCCAGAATCTCCCCAGCCCGCGCGCGTCCCGTGGCCAGCAGGTAGGCGATGCGGTGCGTGAGGACGCGCGTCTTGCCGGATCCCGCGCCGGCCAGGATCAGCAGCGGCGAGCCCGCGTGGGTGACGGCCTCGCGCTGACGGTCGTTGAGGCCGCGCGTGAGCGACTCGGGGTCCACGCCGGGGCGGCGGGGTTCGCCCCACGCGGGCGCGGACGAGGCCGGGGCAGCCTCCCACGCGGAGGCCTCCCCCGAGCCCCCACCGGGGACGGCAATGTCGGGCCAGCCGCCGTCGTCGTCGGCGCCCAGCGCATCCTCCACGTCGAAGGCGGGCACCTCCGGCGGCACGTAGTCGTCCTGGCGGCCTCCATCGGGGCCGATCAGGAAACCAAGGTCAGGCAAAGAAGTCGCGTCACTCATCGCTCCAAGCCTAAACCGCCCCACCCTCAGCTGCGACACTCACCCCGGGTGGCGCCAGCCACGGGCGCCCCGGCAGGCCGCCTTACCCACCGACGACGGGCACGCGACGAGGCCGGGGCCTCCCCGCGCTGACACGCGACAGACACCCCGGCCTGGTCGATGCGATTACTTCTTCCGGTACAGCGACTTGGTCGCGTACACCGGCTCCGTGGTGACCTGAATGCCGAGGGAGCGGAAGATGCCCTCGTCGACGGGGCCCAGGATGACCGACTCGTGCACGTCGCAGTCGCGCAGCGAGCTCAGCTTATCCAGGGCGCGGCGCGCGTTGTCATCCCCGTTGGCGGACACAGCCAGGGCGATGAGGACCTCGTCGGTGTGCAGGCGCGGGTTGCGCGAGCCCAAGTCGTGGGTCTTGAGGCGCTGGATCGGCTCGATCGACTGGGGAGCCAGGAGCTGGACCTCGTCGGGCAGGCCCGCGAGCTTCTTGAGGGCGTTGAGCAGCATCGCCGAGGAGCAGCCCAGCAGCGCCGACGTCTTGCCCGTGACGATCTGGCCGTCGGGCAGCTCGATCGCGGCGGCCGGCTCGCCGGTGGCCTCGGCCAGCTCGAGAGCGGGACGCACGACCGGGCGATCCATGCGGCCCACGCCCACGCGGCTCATCAGCAGGGAGATGCGCGCCGACTGCACCGGCTCGCTCATCTCCTTCTTCTCCGTCACGAGGGCCTTGTAGTAGCGGCGAATGATCTCCTGGCGCGAGGCCTCCTTGCAGGCCTCGTCGTCGACGATGCAGTGGCCCGCCATGTTCACGCCCATGTCCGTGGGGCTCTTGTACGGGGACGACCCGAGGATCTTCTCAAACAAGCGGCTCAGCACCGGGAAAATCTCGACGTCGCGGTTGTAGTTAACCGTCTTCACCCCATACGCCTCCAGGTGGAAGGGGTCGATCATGTTGACGTCATCCAGGTCGGCGGTGGCCGCCTCGTAGGCGATATTCACCGGGTGATCCAGCGGAATATTCCAGATCGGGAAGGTCTCCCACTTCGCGTAGCCGGACTCGATGCCGCGCTTGTGGTCGTGGTAGAGCTGCGACAGGCAGGTCGCCATCTTGCCGGAGCCCGGCCCGGGAGCGGTCACGACGACCAGGTCACGGGTGGTCTCAACGTACTCGTTCGCGCCGTAACCCTCGTCGGAGACGATACGCTCCACGTCCGACGGGTATCCGGGGATCGGGAAGTGACGGTAGACACGGATACCGAGCTTCTCGAAACGCTCCTTGACCTCGGCGGCCGCCTTATTGTCGTCCGTCCACTGGGTGATGACGACGGAACCGACGAACAGGCCGCGCTCGCGGAACTCGTCGATCTGGCGCAGCACCTCGTCGTCGTAGGTGGTTCCCACGTCGGCGCGGACCTTGCGGCGCGCGAAATCCTTCGCGTTGACGGCGACGATGATCTCGACCTCGTCGGCCAGCTCGCGCAGCATCCGTACCTTGTTGTCGGGCGTAAAACCCGGAAGGACGCGCGAGGCGTGCATGTCGTCGATCAGCTTGCCGCCGAACTCCAAATACAGCTTGCCGCCGAACTCGCCGCGTCGTTGGGCGATGTGTCGAGACTGCATCTCGACGTACTGATCACTGTCAAAACCGATGCGGTGCATGCATCCTCCGAGGTCGCGGAAATAGGAGAGGCCGTCCGTGCGGGGCGGGCAGGCGCTGTCGCGCCCTCGGGATTCCATTGTAGGCACGCACGGCCCCCGCTAAAGAAGGCGCGCGCGAAAGGGGGCTGACCTCACACGATGTGGCGCTGCATGGCCCAGCGCGTCAGCTCGTTGCGGTTAGAGAGCTGGAGCTTGCGCAGGACGGCGCTGACGTGCGTTTCCACGGTCTTGATGGAGATGAACAGGTCGTGGGCGACTTCCTTGTAGGTGTAGCCGCGGGCGATGAGGCGCATGACCTCCTGCTCGCGGGCGGAGAGCAGGTCCAGCTCGCTGTCGGCCGTGGAGACCTCGCCGGTCCCGAAAGCGTCCAGCACGAAGCCGGCCAGGCGCGGGCTGAAGGCAGCATCCCCGGCGGCCACGCGCCCGATGGCCTCGACGAGGTCGGGCGTGGAGATCGACTTGGTGACGTATCCGCGAGCGCCCGCCCGGATGACCTGGACGACGTCCTCGGCGGAGTCGGAGACGGACAAGGCCAGGAAGTGCAGGCCCTCGATGTCGCGGCAGGCGCTGGCGACTTCGGCGCCGCCTCCGCCGTTGCCGCCGGGCAGGTGCACGTCGAGGAGGGCGACGTCGGGGGTCAGGGCGCGGCAGGCGGCGATGGCGCCCTCGACGTCGGAGGCGTCCCCGACGATCTCGAGGTCGGCCCCGGAGTTTTCGAGTTCGGATCGCACTCCGGCGCGAACCATGGGGTGATCGTCGATGACGAGGATGCGGATGGTCACTGTGTCCTCCCGTTCGGGGCTGTTTGTTCCAGGATATCGGAGCGGGGAACGCTCAGGGCGATTTCCGTTCCGCGAGCAAGATGCCTGATCGTGGCCTCTCCCCCGGCGCGGCGCATGCGCCCCACGATGGAGTCGCGCACGCCGTGGCGGTCGGGGGCGATGGCGGCGGGGTCGAAGCCGGCGCCGTTATCTTTGATGAAGGCCTCGACGACGCGGGCCCGCACCTCGACGTAGACGGAGACGGGCGGGGCGCCGTGGCGCACGGCGTTCTGGCTGGCCTCAGCCAGGGCGGCGACGAGGGCGAGCTCACCGGGACCCGGGCGCATGTCGCCGACGACGACGACGCTGATGGGCACGCCGTACCGGCTCTCGACACCGACGACGGCCTCGGTGACGGCGGCCTCGAGGGAGTCGGCGGCCTGGGCGTGGCCCGTGTACAGCCAGGCGCGCAGCTCGCGCTCCTCCGTCAGGGCGATGGCGCGCACGCGGGCGGGGTCTTCGGCGGAAGCGCGGATGAGGGTCAGGGCCTGGAGGACGGAGTCGTGCAGGTGGGCGGCAATGTCGGCGCGCTCGGCGTCGCGCACGCGCTGGGCTTGGGCCTGGGACAAGTCCTTCGTGGTGCGCAGCCACATGGGCACGAGGGCGAAGAGGACGCCCGCGACCAGGGCCGCGCCGATGAGGCCGCCGCGCAGCAGGATGACGGGCGGGTTGTCGCGTGAGGCGACCATGACGACGCCGAGGCTGAGCAGCGCGATGCCGCCCAGGACCGCCCCGATGAAACGCACGGAGCGCCAGTTGCGCACCTCGCGGCTCTGGCTCCACACCAGGGTAATGCCGGAGACGATCGAGATGATGGATCCCATGTCGCGCCAGTCGAGGGTGCTCGTCGCGTTCAGGATCGTGCCGGCCACGGCGGCGACCAGGAGCCCCACGCCCGTCGCGATCATGCGGTTACGCGCGACCTGGGCGGCCCGCTCCTCTCGCAGGCGCACGAGGCCGGGGCTGAGCGTACCCGACGCCGAGGCCTCGGGCGTGTCCTCGGGGACCGTCACCCACAGCCACAGGTAGGCGACGGCGCCCACGCCGAGCACGGTGAAGCCGATGAGAGTGAGGCGCACCAGGAGCACCGGAACCCCCAGGTGCACGGCCAGGCCCGAGCACACGCCCGCCATCCAGGGGGTGGGCATGTCGGGACTGGAGGAGGTCGCGCGCACGAGCGGAGGCC
>CATWCG010000099.1:0-6540 GCA_958349165.1 uncultured Actinomyces sp.
CAGAGCGAGTCGGCCTCGTTCGCTCCCGACATCGCCGAGGCCCTGGCCGGCGCCGGGATCAAGGTGCACTCGGTCGGACCGACCCGCGTCGCCCCCGTGCCCGAGGGTGAGCGAGCCGCGGCGAGTACCCCCGGTGACAAGCCGGCGCCGGAGCCGACCGCCCCGCAGTCGGGGCAGGGAGGCGCGCAGAGCGGGCCGCAGTCGGGCGCCCCTTCGGGCGGCACGAACAGCGTGCGTGACCATGACGCCACCGAGGCTGAGGGCGCGGAGGACATCTCGAACTGGGGCGCCGCCGCGATGAGCGCGCGCGAGGCGGGCGCCGTGCCCGTCGCGCACGCCCCCGTCACGGTTGGCGTCATCGACACGGGCATCGACGACATGCACCCCGATCTGGCGGGGCGCGTCGACCAGACGCGCTCCGTGTCCTGCGCGGTTAACGGCATCGCCTCTCAGGCTTACGGTTCGTGGCGCGACGACTACTTCCACGGCACGCACGTCGCGGGCATTATCGCCGCCAACCACAACAGCATTGGCATCGACGGCATCGCGCCCGACGCGACCCTCGTGTCGATCAAGGCCGCCAACTCCGAGCAGCTCATCTACCCGGAGTACGTGACCTGTGGGTTCATGTGGGCGGCCAGCCACGGGGTGGACATCGTCAACAACTCGTACTCGATGGACCCGTGGATGTACTGGAGCCCGACCGACCCGGAGCAGGCTGCGGGCCTGGAGGCGGCGTCGCGTTCCATCGCCTTCGCGCAGGGCAGCGGACTGGCCGTCATCGCCTCGGCCGGTAACGAGGGCGCCGACAACGACAACCCGACGACCGATTCGGGCTCCCCGACGGACGTGGACACGCCCATCAAGGACCGGCCCGTCGCGGGCTCCATCCGCGTCCCCGGACAGGTCGCGGGGGTCAGCCAGGTGAGCGCCCTCAAGCGCGTCAACGAGGAGACGAAGCCCGAGTGGACGACGCTCGCGCGCGCGGACTTCTCCAACTACGGCACGACCATTGACTTCGCTGCCCCCGGCGAGGGCATCTACTCCACCGTGCCCACCAGCCAGTACGCGAGCGGCTACGCCAAGACGAGCGGCACCTCGATGGCCGCCCCCCACATCACGGGCATCGCCGCGCTCATCAAGGCCACGCACCCGGCATTCACGGGCGCCCAGATCGTCGACCTCATGCGCAAGCAGGCCGCCATCGACTACACGCGCCTGGACGCCCCCACCGACGGCAAGGAGTACCGCGGCCACGGCTTCATCAACGCGCTGACCACGATGCGCCGCGACCAGATGCGCCCGACCGTGACGACCCTCGAATACCGCGTCGGCAAGGGAGAGTGGAAGAACCTCGACGGCGCCGTCCTGCCCGCCGGCCCCGTCACCTTCTACGCGGCCGCGGCCTCGCCGATCAGCCACCTGCACATGGACGTCGCCGGCCTGACCGGCGTCGACCGCGACGGGTCGGGCAAGTACGGGGACGACGAGCTGAGCGTGTCCGCGGAGAACGTGGACCTGAGCTCCCTCCTCCCCGAGGGTGCCGACTCGGTCACCGCGCGCGTGCAGGTCAGCGCCACCGGCATTAACTTCGACCGCCAGGCCGACGACGACACGGGCCGCGAGGCCACCTTCACGGTGTCGCGCGACCCCGCGCTCGTGCCCCAACCCGCGCCCGACCCGGCAGACAACACGGTGCCCGCGCCCGCAACACCGACGGCCGGAATCACCGCCCCCGCGCGAGCCGCCGAGCAGCTGCCCGCCAACTACGCGGTGAACCTGCCCAAGGGCGCCGATAAGGCCACCTTCGAGCGGGCCGCAGCCCAGGCCTCGTTCCTGGGAGGCCTGGTCCTGGCACGCTACCCGCAGTTCGGGACGTTCTTCGTGCAGTCCGCCTCGCCCTCGTTCTCACCCGACCTGGGCGCGGCGCTCATCAAGGAGGGCATCAGCTACGACTCGATCGGCCCGACCCGCCAGGCCCCCGTCGGCGGCAACGAGGCCGTGGTCCCCGTCGACTACACGACCCTCGCGCGCGCGAACGCGGCGCTCGCGGCCTCCCCGAAGGCTGACGGCGCGCAGGCCGGCGGCGAGCAGGCCGGAGGGGTGCAGGGAGGCGACGAGGCCGGGGTGACGCCCGACCCGCAGACCTCCAACGGGTGGCACCTCCAGGCGCTGCGCGCGCTCGAGGCCCAGGGCGTGGACGTCATGCGCGCCCCCGTGACCGTGGGCGTCATGGACCAGTCCATTGACGACACTGTTCCGGACTTGGCGGGCCAGGTGGACCATTCGAAGTCGGTGGCTTGTAACGTGAACGGCATCCCGAACCAGGATCCGGCCGCGTGGCGCTGGGACGACGCGACCCACGGGACGCACGTGGCCGGGTCGATTGCCGCCAAGCATGACGGCGTGGGCGTGGACGGCGTGAATCCGACGCTCAAGATTGCCGCGATCAACGTGGCGTCGCGCAACGGCGGCTACTTCTACCCCGAGTACATCGTGTGCGGCTTCGTGTGGGCCGCGGAGCACGGTATTTCGGTGACGAATGGCTCGTACTACGTGAACCCGTGGAAGTACTGGATGCCGGGCGACCCGGAGCAGGCGGCCGGCCTGGAGGCTGTCCAGCGTGCGGTCGACTACTCGACGTCGAAGGACGTCATCAACGTGGTGGCCGCCGGCAACTGGACGACGGACCTGGACAACCCGCCGGCGACCGACGATTCGTCGCCGGGGGACACGTGGGGCGCTTACGAGCGGGACGTGAAGGGCGGCGTGTACCTGCCGTCGATGATGCGCGGTACCCTCGCGGTGTCGGCGTTGCAGCTGCCCGACGGCGCCGACCCGGCCACCGGCGTGTTGGAGCCGACGTCCTGGTCGAACTGGGGTGCCTCGACGATTGATTTCGCGGCCCCCGGCGCGAAGATCTACGCGCCGCTGACGAGCTGGTACGGCAAAGCCTACGGGAACCTGTACGGCACGTCGCAGGCGGCGCCTCTGGCGGCGGCCGTGATTGCGACGCTGCGTCAGGTGCATCCGGAGATGAACGCTTCGGAAATTGTTGCCTTGGCGAAGAAGCAGGCGTCCGCGCCCGAGAACTGGTCGCGCCTGGCCGCGCCCGTTGAGGGGCGCGAGTACCGCGGCGCCGGCCTGCCGAACGCGCTGGACGCGGTGCTGAAGGATCAGGCGAGGCCCGTGATCGGCACGGTCGAGTATTCGACGGACGGGTCCACGTGGATGCCCTTGGCGGGTGAATCCGTCGCGGGTCGCGTCTCGGTGCGGGTCAGCGTCTCCGGTCCCGTGACGAGCGCGCGCCTCCTGCTGGGCGATCGCGAGATCGCGGCGGGGCAGGGGAGTGGGGAGTTCTCCGGTCCCGGGCTGACGCTGCAGGCTGACGGCGTGGACGTGTCGCACCCGCAGGGCGCGGGGCGTTTCGCGGGCGCCACGACGGTCACGGTCGAGGCGTTCGGCCGCAACTTTGACCCGCGGGCCGACGACGATGCGACCGTGCAGGTGCCATTCACGGTGAGCCCCGATCACGTGGGGCCCGACGAGGCCGGGGCTGGGCGCTGGGTGTCCGGCGTGCTCGGCTGGTGGTGGCGCTACGACAACGGGACGTATCCGACGTCCACGCAGCTGCGCATTGACGGGGCGATCTACCGTTTTGATGCTCACGGGTACATGGTGACCGGATGGGTGTACGAGGGTGGCCGCTGGTTCTACTACGGGCCCTCTGGCGGTCAGGCCTCCGGGTGGGTGCGCGTGGCCGGCTCGTGGTACTACCTGGATCCTTTGAGCGGAGCGATGGCGAGCGGGTGGACGAAGGTGCGCGACACCTGGTACTACCTGTCGTCGTCCGGCGCGATGCGCACCGGCTGGGTGAGGGACGGGTCCTCCTGGTACTACCTGTCTGCTGACGGCGCGATGGCCACCGGATGGGTGCGGGTGGGTTCCTCCTGGTACTACCTGTCTGCCGACGGCGCGATGGCCACCGGGTGGCTGCGCGATGGCGGCTCCTGGTTCTACCTGTCGTCTTCTGGGGCGATGGTGACGGGCAGCCGGTGGATCGACGGCACGCGCTACTCGTTCGACGCAGAGGGGAGGCTCCTCCCGTAGCTGACGGGGTGTTTCCCGTAGCTGACGGGGTGTTCCCTGTGGGCTGAATGACCTCCTCAGACTAGTGAGAGGTTTTCGAGCTACCATGGAAGTGCCTGGCCAAGTCCGACCTCCCAGCGGACTGTGGTCGAGCTCGAAGGCGGGGGCCGCGCACCGATGGTGCGCGGCCCCCGTTTACGTTGAGAACGCGCCGCGGCGGGGCGGGGTGCCGGACGCGACGTGTGGGTGAAGGGGCATAGCGGCTGCTGGGCGCGACGTGTTGGTTGTGTGGCGATTTTTTGGCTTGTTGGCCCGGGAGAGTGTCGGTGTTGTCGGTGGGGCGGGCGATCCGGTGTCACATCCGGATAGGAAACGGCGATCCGGATAGGAAACGGCGATCCGGATAGCTTACTAACCTATCCGGATCGGTTCTGCCTCTCCGGCCCGCGACGGGTCCCACCCGCTTGCTCGCGCAGCTTCGGGGTGCGGGGCCTTTACCCGCTCGCCGCGTCGCCTCGAAGCCCGGGTTAAAGGGTTAAAGGACAAAACGTGTTGGTTTTGTGGCGACTTTTCGGCTTGTTAGTGCGGAAAAATCGGTATTGAAGGTGGTGGGAGCCAACTTGAAGGATGGGGGAAACGTGTTGGTTGTGTTGTGACTATTTGGCTTGCTGGTGCGGGAAAGTCGTTGTTGGAGGTGATTGCGTCATCGCGTGCCTGTGTGTGGCCCCTTGGTCCGTCACCGTGGGCTTGGGCAGGTTGTTTGCGCCGACGGTATTCACCGTGCCAGGACACTGGCATGCCACCGGCTGTGCCGCGAAGGGCAGCGCATGACTCCCATTGGACGGGCTTTCCACGAATGTCGCATGCAATTCCCTCGCCCCTGTGTCGCGCCTAACATTCGCGTCGTTGGAATTGCAACGTTTGTAGACGCTGTTGAACATTCACTCAATCGAATTGCATGCGAAACTGCTCCGAGGATGTGCGCTCGCACGCACGCGGGCCCGACGCCTCGCACGTGGGCCCTCTGATCCGCGCCTGGGCCCGCTAATGCGAGCGTGGGTCCGCTAATGCGCACGTTAACCCGCTGATGTGAGCGTGGGCAGCCCTGCCCAGACACGGAATAGCGGGTTTACGTGCGATATAGCCGGTTAGCGCACGCTATCGCGGGTTCGCGTGCGAGCGACACACCATGTCCGAGACAGTTTTGCCCAAAACGCAGACCACTTCGCCCACGACAGCCTATTATCGGCGTTTTTCGCCGAGGTGGTCTGCACTTTGGGCACCACGCCGTCCCGAACCGCGACCTCACCGCCTCGAACCGCGACCTCACCGCCCCGAACCGCGACCTCACCACCCCGAACCGCGACCTCACCACCCCGAACCGCGACCTCACAGCAACCAAACGGGGGGAATTGCACCATTAGAGGTGCGACACGCCGGCGACACGCCGAAGCAAGGCTCCTAATGGTGCAAAACCCCCCCCATCATTACCCCTGGTGTCCTGCTCCCCAACTGCAGCAGGACTGTACGGCCAGGCGCTGGCTCAATGCGCTGGCCCGTCACCTACAGTCCAAGGCCATTCAGGCGCGTGAACGCGCTCAAATCAGGACGATCAAAGGTGGAATAAGACGTGTCGAGGTCTTTCAGATGGAAGATGTAGGAGTCTCCATCATCGAAAGACCTCGACCCCTACACAATCACGATACGCCGAACCCCGCCCAACACCTCCTACGCCCTCACATGCGAAGAGACCCTACCGGGATCGTTGTTGCCTCTCCGGCCTCGCCTCGTTGCTGGTTGCCTCTTGGCATCGTGATTGCAGCTGCCGAGCGTTGAGACAAGCCGACGGAACCGGGGCGCGCCCGTCATCATCTGCTAGTGTCCTTGTTTTTCTTCCCAGGTGTCGGTGTTGTTGATGACCAGGTGAGACAACGGGAACTCGCCCGTTGTCTCGGTGGTGGTGACTAGGCCGTTGATCGTCTGGGTCTCCCCCGTGAAAGGATTCGTCGCCGTCCCACTCCACGTCGTCGTGAGCGTGATTTCGCGGTTCTCATGCGGGTAGGGCCCATCGAACCCAGAACGCCACCCCTGCGGCGGCGTGTAGTAATGGCGAATGAGACGCGGGTCCTTGTTCGGATCGATCCCCTTCTCCCAGGCCAGGCCCGGGGAGGTGGTCACCGTGTTGGGCGTGCCATCACCCCAGGAGTATTCGTAGTTCGTCGCGGTCAGCGTGATCGTGATGTCCCGGCCCAGCAAGTTGATCACGTGAGTCTGCGTCGGGCTCGTCACCGAGACGATCGTGGGTACAAATCTGTTCGTGTAGGACACAGTGGGTGGTTGTTTATTGATGCCAGCTCCGTCGGCGTGGATGGTGGTGGCGGCGTAGTAGAGGATTTCCCGGGTGGTGGGCAGCGTCGGCCTGGATCCTGCCGGATGATCAGCAGAGAGATA
>CATWCG010000100.1:0-6384 GCA_958349165.1 uncultured Actinomyces sp.
GATGTAAGCAATGAGCATTTTTCTCCTCAGTGAGACAAACGCAAAGACCCACGGCGCAACGAGTGCGCGCGTGGGTCCGCGGATTGGCACTCTGCGAGGACTTGCTCGCCGTTACCAACTTTCATACTAGTGACTGTGGGGGTACCTGTCAACACGAACTGTGGTTACGCGTCAGGCCGGGGCCCCACGCGGGAACCCCGGCCTCGTGATGGCCTGAGAATCAGGCGAAGGTCAGCGCCTGGCGGGCGATCGCCATCTCCTCGTTGGTCGGGAAGACGTAGATTGTCACGGCCGAGTCGGCAGTGGAGACGACGCGCGGCTCGCCGGAGCGAACCTTGTTCGCCTCGACGTCGATCTTCACGCCGAAGGGAGCGAGGGCCTCGGCCAGCTCGCGGCGCACTGCTGCGTCGTTCTCGCCGATGCCAGCGGTGAAGGTGATGACGTCCAGGCCGCCCAGCTCGGCGGTGTAGGACCCCACGTACTTCAGCAGGCGGTTGATGTACACGTCCATGGCGGTACGGGCGCGCTGCTGAGCCTCGGGGTCGTCATCGTTGTGGATCATGTCCCACACGGAACGCATGTCGGACTCGCCCGTCATGCCCTTCATGCCGGACTTCTTGTTGAAAAGGGTGTCGACTTCGTCGACGCTCATGCCGGCCACGCGCTGCAGGTGGAACACGACGGCGGGATCGATGTCGCCGGTGCGGGTGCCCATCATGAGGCCCTCGAGGGGGGTCAGGCCCATGGACGTGTCGATCGGCTTGCCGTTCTTGACGGCGGACACGGACGCGCCGTTGCCCAGGTGCAGGACGATCTGCTTGAGGTCGTCGCGGCCTTCCAGCTTCGCGATCTCCTGGGAGACGAACTGGTGGGAGGTGCCGTGGGCGCCGTAGCGACGCACCGAGTACTTCTCGGCGGTCTCGGTCTCCAGGGCGTACAGGGCCGAGCGGGCGGGCAGCTGCTGGAAGAACGCGGTGTCAAAGACGGCGACGTGGGGGACGTCGGGCATGAGCTCGCGCGCCACGTCGATGCCCTTGAGGTGGGCGGGGTTGTGCAGGGGAGCCAGCGGGCACAGCTCTTCGATGAGGTTGCGGACCTCGTCGGTGATCAGCGCCGGGCCGTCGAAGTAGCGGCCGCCCTGAACGATGCGGTGGCCGACAGCGACGACGTTCGCTTCAGCCAGGGACGGGCCCTCGGTGTCGAAGAGGCGCAGCACTTCGCGCATGCCGACGGTGTGGTCGGGAACCGGCAGTTCTTCCTCGGTGACGGCGTCGCCGTGCACGTGCTTGATGAGGCCCATCGGGTCGCCGATGCGCTCGACGAGGCCCTTGGCGATGGCGTCGCCGGTCTCGGGGTCGACGAGCTGGTACTTGATGGAGGAGGAACCGGAGTTAATGACGAGAACGGAGGACGAGGACACGCGTTCGCCTTTCGTGTTGGGGGATGGGGAGGAAAAGTACGAGGCCGGGGCCCGGTTACCGTCAATAGTAACCGGACCCCGGGACCTGGGTCCCGTTCAGCCCTGGGCCTGAACGGCGGTCAGGGCGACGGTGTTGACGATGTCTTCGACGAGGGCGCCGCGCGACAGGTCGTTGACGGGCTTGTTGAGGCCCTGCAGGACCGGGCCGACGGCGAGCGCGCCGGAGGAGCGCTGGACGGCCTTGTAGCCGATGTTTCCGGCTTCCAGCGAGGGGAAGACGAAGACGGTGGCCTTGCCGGCGACGTCGGAGCCGGGCAGCTTCTTGGAGGCGACGGCCGCGTCGACGGCCGCGTCGAACTGGATGGGGCCTTCGATGGCCAGCTCGGGGGCCTTCTCGCGGGCGAGGCGGGTGGCCTCGACGACGGCGTCAACGTCCGGTCCGGCGCCGGAGGTGCCGGTCGAGTAGGACAGCATCGCGACGCGCGGGGTGACGCCGAACTGGGCGGCGGTGCGCGCGGAGGTCACGGCGATGTCGGCGAGCTGCTCGGGCGTGGGGTTGGGGTTGACGGCGCAGTCGCCGAACGCCCACACGCGGTCCTTCATCGCCATGAGGAAGATGGAGGAGACGACGGAGACGCCGGGGGCGGTCTTGATGATCTGGAAGGAGGGGACGATCGTGTGCGCGGTCGTGTGGGCGGCGCCCGAGACCATGCCGTCGGCGTCGCCCATGTGGACCATCATGGTGCCGAAGTAGGACACGTCGGTGACCTTCTCACGGGCCTGCTCGAGAGTGACGCCCTTCTTGGCGCGCAGGCGCGCGAACTCTTCGGCGTAGCGCTCGAGGTAGGCGGGGTCGGCCGTGGAGACGACCTGGGCGGCGCTCAAGTCGAGGCCGAGCTCGCCGGCGCGCGTGGCGACGTAGTCGGCGTCGCCCACGAAGGTGATGTCGGCGATGCCGGCGGCGAGGACCTGAGCGGCGGCCTGCAGGACGCGGTCGTCGTCGGGTTCGGGCAGGACGATGCGCTTGCGGTCGGCGCGGGCGCGTTCGATGAGGTCGGCCTGGAAGGCGAGCGGCGTGACCGCCGTGGGGGCGGCGGTGGCGCGCAGCGTGGCGGCGGCGTCCTCGCCGAGGGGCAGGGTCAGGACGGGCAGGTCGGAGGCGACCTCGGGGGCTCCGCCGGTGAAGGCCACGGCGACGACGGTGGCGGCCGAGGCCTCGGCGCGCAGGCGGGCGGCGGCGATTTCCTCGACGAGGAGCTCCGCGCTGGCGCCCTCCGCGTCGAAGGCGAGGACGACACCGGCGCGGGTGGAAGCGGCCAGGTTCAGGTTCCAGGCGACGTGGTCGAAGGCGCGGTTCGAGGCCTCACGGGCGGGCACGATGAGCGCGTCGTCGCCGGCGGCGCGCACGGCCTCGACGGCGGCGGGCAGCGCGGTGGCGGGGCGCAGGGCGGCATCGGTGGCGGTGGTGCCGGCCAGGGCCTCAACGGTGGTGACGCGAAGGACGCGCGCCAGCTCTTCGGTGGCGAGGGCTGCTGCCTCCGACGAACCGGGGGCGACGACGATGAAACGAGACACTCGAAATACTCCTTTGGGACGAGGACAATATGCTGTGGCCGAAAAGCCTTTCGTCCTATCCTAAACCCGTGTGCGGGCTTTTTGTGACGATCACACGGGACGGCTCCGGGGTGGGGGGACAGTGGAACAAGCGTCATCGCGGGCCGATTGTGGTCGATCATACGCTAGGGTATGGAGCGTGAAGAGTGAGGAGAGGACCGTGCGCGCGCGACTGGGCGCGTGGGTTGGTGCTGCCCTGAGTGCGGTCGGTGTCCTCGGCATCGTCGCGTTGGCAGTGACGGATCACCGCCATCGTGCGGTCGTCCTTATCGCGGCGGTCCTTCTGGGCATGGGGCTCGTGCGCCTGTGGACGCCCGGGCGCCCGTGGTTTGCGTCGCGGGGGCGCGTCGCGGATGCGATCGTCTACGTGATTCTCGCCGCGATTATCTGGTATCTAGCGCCCTATGTCGCGACGATGGCGGTGCGCTGACCCTCCCAAGGAGCGTTGAATTCGTGCGGAATCCCCGGCCTCGTCAATGAGGGGGAGCGATCGGGTGTCCAACGTGACCCACATCCCGTATCGTGGTTTCGAGTTCAAGAATGCGTAAAGGTCGGGCATGCTATGGGTGACCCATCGTCCCTAATCTCAAGGTGAAACACATGCGCGCGTTCCTGCGTAAGTCCGGAATCCTCGTGTGGGTGATCGCTGCGATCATCCTCGCGACCATCCTTGGATCGATCCGCATCGGCGGCGACCACCTGGTCCCCGTAGAAATCGGTCGTATCTTCGCGACCTTCTCGGCTATCTTCAGTCAGTTCCTCTCCTTCTCTATTCCGCTCATCATTATCGGCCTGGTGACCCCCGCGATCGCCGACCTGGGACGCGGAGCGGGAAAGTGGCTGGGTATCACGACGGCTATCGCCTACGGCTCGACGCTCTTTTCGGGCTTCCTGACCTTCCTGGTGTGCGCCTCGCTCTTCCCGCGCCTGCTCGCCTCCACGCAGCTGGGCTCGGTGTCCGAGCCCGGCAGCGCGCTCGAGTCCTACTTCACGATCGAGATGCCGGCGCCCCTGCAGGTCATGACGGCGCTGCTGCTCTCCTTCGTGGTTGGCCTGGGCCTGTCGATGGTGCCGCGCGGCGTCCTGCGTAAGGGCTTCATCGAGTTCCGCGCCATCATCACGCGCCTCATCGAGACGATCATCATCCCGCTGCTGCCCCTGCACATCTTCGGTATCTTCCTGAACCTGACCTACACAGGCGAGGCCGCCTCCGTTATCCGCACCCTGCTGCGCGTCGTGGTCGTGGTCCTGGTCCTCGAGGTCGTCATCCTGCTGACCCAGTTCTGCTTCGCCGGTGCCGTCGCCCGCCGCAACCCGATTAAGTCGCTGCTCACGATGATGCCCGCCTACCTGACGGCGCTCGGCACGTCCTCCTCGGCCGCGACCATCCCGGTGACGCTGCGTCAGACGAAGAAGAACGGCGTGTCCGACGCGGTTGCTTCCTTTACCATCCCGCTGTGCGCGACGATCCACCTGGCCGGCTCGACCTCGAAGATCTTCGCGTTCGCGTTCGCGATCGTCCTGACCCAGGGCCTGACGGTGTCCACCCTCCAGTGGGTCGGCTTCATCTTCATGCTCGGCATCACGATGGTCGCCGCCCCCGGCGTGCCCGGTGGCGCCATCATGGCGGCCACCGGCCTGCTCAGCTCGATGCTGGGCTTCGACGACGCGCAGGTCGCGCTCATGATCGCCACCTACATCGCGCTGGATTCCTTCGGTACCGCGACGAACGTGACGGGCGACGGCGCGATCGCGCTCATTATTGATCGCATGGCGCACGGCTCGATCGGCAACGAGGGTGACCCGGAGAACGCCCGCGAGCTCGCGTTTGACGGCATGGCCTACCTGGATCGCGTGTCGGTCGAGGGCCTCGTCAGCCCCGAGGAGCTCGCGGACTCCGCCGCCCGTAACGGCGCGGACGCCACCGCGTAGTTCCCGTTGATCCGCCCTGTGCGCGCCCGCCGATTCCGGCGGGCGCGCACTTGTCGTTTGCTCGGTAAATGGGAGTTTGGCCCTAGTGGTGGAGGCACAGGTCACGTAGAATAGGACACGATAGGCACACCGGGCTTTCCGGCCCCTCCATCAATGAAAGCTGGCAGAAATATGAGCACAGTTCGTATCGGTGTCCTCACCTCAGGCGGCGATGCCCAGGGCATGAACGCGGCCGTCCGCGCAGTGGTGCGCACGGCCCTGGCGAGGGGCGCGCAGCCTTATGCGATCCTGGAAGGCTGGCAGGGGGCGTGCGACGGGGGCGATTCCATCAAGAAGATGGAGTGGTCGGACGTGTCCTCGATCCTTGCAGAAGGTGGCACGGTCATCGGCACGGCTCGCTGCGCCGAATTCCGCACCTACGAGGGGCGTCACCGCGCAGCCGCGAACCTGCTGGAGCACGGCATCGATCACCTGGTCGTGATCGGCGGCGATGGCTCCCTGTCGGGCACGAACGAGTTCCGCGGCGAATGGTCCCAGCACCTGGCCGAATTGGTTGCGGAGGGCGCCATCACGCAGGAGTTCGCGGACGCCCACCCGGCCCTCATCATCGTCGGCCTGGTCGGTTCCATCGACAACGACATGGTCGGCACCGACATGACGATCGGCGCGGACACTGCCCTGCACCGCATCCTGGACGCGATCGACCAACTGACCAGCACCGCCGCCTCGCACCAGCGGACATTCGTCGTCGAGGTCATGGGACGCCACTGCGGCTACCTGCCTCTCATGGCGGCCGTCGCGGGCGGCGCCGACTACGTCTTTACCCCCGAAGATCCGGTGGGCCAGGGCTGGCAGGACGATCTGGCCGAGCACCTGCGCCTGGGGCGCGAGGCTGGGCGCCGCGAGTCGATCGTCCTGGTCGCGGAGGGCGCTCACGACCGCGATGGCAACGAGCTGTCGACCCAGCTGATCGCGGACACGATCCAGGAGCGCACGGGCGAGGACGCGCGCGTCACCATCCTCGGCCACGTGCAGCGCGGTGGCACTCCCTCGGCCTACGACCGCTGGATGTCGACTCTGCTGGGCTACGCGGCGGTCCAGGAGATCCTGGCGTCCACGGGCGAGGACGAACCCGTGATCCTGGGCGTTCGTCGCAACCGCATCACTCGTGTCCCCCTCATGAAGGCCGTCCACGATACGCGCGCGGTCAAGGACCTCATCGCGGCCGGCGACTACGCGGCTGCCCAGGCGTCGCGCGGCTCGTCTTTCTCCTCGATGGTGAGCATCTATCACCTCCTGTCCACGCCCCCGCAGCTGATTCCCGAGCCCACGGGCGACATCAAGCGCGTCGCGATCCTGCACGCGGGTGGTCTGGCCCCCGGCATGAATACGGCGGCCCGCGTCGCCGTGCGCCTGGG
>CATWCG010000101.1:0-6378 GCA_958349165.1 uncultured Actinomyces sp.
CAATGATGCCAACGACGAGCGTGATCACGCCGGGGACTCGACTCGGCATCTTCGGGAGCTGGACGGCGACGGGGCCGCCCCCATACCCGGCGCCCTGGTAGCCCGGCGAGGCGGCACCCGGATAGCCCGCAGGTGCGGCACCCGGGTAGCCCGTGGTGGGGTCAGCAGCGTTTTCACCGTATTGCGGCCAGGGCGTGTTCTGATCGCCCGAGGCGCCATAGGGATTCGGATTCGACATGGATGTATGCCTTCCTCGTGGAATGTTGTTCCAGCATAGCAACGCGGCACGCGTCGTGAACAGCGCGCCCGCGTTGATGACACGCGCCGACGGCTCTCGCCCGCCCGGGGAGCAGTTAGGACAACTGGACGCCCGCCAGCCGCTCGGCGCGCAGCTCGGCGACGCCGGGCACCTCGAGGGGTTCCAGCGCGGCGCCGGTGGCGCGCTGAAGCAGCAGGTCCGCCAGCTCGGGATTGCGGGCCAGCGCGGGCCCGTGCATATAGGTGGCGATGATAGAACCCTGGACCGCGCCGTCGTAGGCGACACGGTCCGGCTCACGGCCCTGCGGCGTGCCGTTGCCGACGCCCGCGACGACGCGGCCGAGGGGGGCCGCGTCGGGCCCCAGGACGGTGCCGCCGCCGTGATTTTCGAAGCCGGTGAGGGGCTGGGTGAGGCCGTCGAGAAGGGGAACGGTCACGAGCTCGCCGATGGCGCGGTGCCCCTGTGGCTCGGTCGTAATGTCGAGGACGCCCATGCCGGGAACGCGCACGCCGCGCGCGTCCTCGTACCAGTGGCCCAGGACCTGCAGGGAGGCGCAGATCGCCAGGAGGGGACGGCCCGCGTCGAGGGCCCGGGACAGGCCCGACGTGCCGCGGAACTTGTCGGCCGCCAGCGCCTGCGCGGTGTCCTCTCCCCCACCCAGCGTGTAGATGTCGAGGCTGTCGGGGATGTCCTCGGTCAGGCCGACGTGGACTACCTCGGCCTCGATGCCGCGCCTGCGGGCTCGCTCGGCCAGGATCAGGGCGTTGCCCGTGTCGCCGTAGGTGCCGAGCACCTCGGGCATGAGGACACCGATTCGCAGGGTGGAAGCGCTCACCGCTTGCCTTCCTTTCGGTCGAGCACGACCTTGAAGTCGCGCATTGCCGTGTAGTTGAGGAGTACCTCGACGCGGCCGGGCTCGCACAGGGCCAGGGCGTCCATGGGCAGGGCGACGAGGTCGCAGTGGACCCCCTCGTATTCGAGGCGCACGGCCAGGTCGGCGCCGCGCTCGCCGCAGGCAATGACGCGCCTTCCGGGCCGGTTGACGCCGGAGAAGTCCACGTCCCACAGCCACGAGAGGTCCTGCCCGTCGGGGACCTGGCCGTTGACGCCGATGACGACCTGGTCGACGCGGGGGTCGACCATCGTCATGGCTTCCTGCCAGCCTGCGGGGTTCTTCGCGAGCATGAGGCGCGCCTTGCGCCCATTCACGTCGTGGACGGAGTAGCGGCCCGCGACTTCGGTGACGGAGCTGACGGCTGCCGCGGCTGCCGCCGGGTCGATTCCCATGGCGACCGCGGCGGCGACGGCCTGGGCGGCGTTGCCGAGGTTGGCGCGTCCGGGGAGCTTCAGGTTAAGGGGGACGGCCACGTCGCCGGGCCCGTGCAGGAGGGCGCGCGGCCCCTCGGGGGCCAGTTCGACGTCGCTCAGCCACCAGTGGGGGGCGGGGCGGCTGACGAGGTCGGGAAGCTCCTCCCCGTCGAAGGCGGGGATCAGGTGCCAGTCCTCGCCGCTACGAACGACGCGGCCGCCGCGGGGGTAGGCGGCGGAGTCGCCGCCCCATCCGGCGCCTGCGGCGACCCACACGACGCGGGGGTTGTCGGCGGCAGCGGAGACGATGAGGGGGTCGTCGCAGTTGGCGACCACGACGGCGTTCGGGTGCGCGGCGGCGCCCGCGCGCAGGCGCTTTTCGACCGTGCCGATTTCGCCGACGCGGTCGAGCTGGTCGCGCGAGAGGTTGAGGTAGACGAAGACGTCGGGGGCGACGTCCGCAGCGACCGCGGGCACGTGCATTTCGTCGACTTCGAGGGCGGCGCGAGAGGCCCCCTTGCCCTGCATGAGGGCGGTGATGACGCCGGAGGTCATGTTGTCGCCGTTGATGTTGGAGGCGACGGGTCCGGCGGTTTCGAGGGCGGCGCGGACCATGCGCGTCGTTGTGGACTTGCCGTTCGTTCCGGTGACGATGACGGAGGAGAAGGGGGCCGCCAGCTCGGCGAGGAACTTCGGGGAGATGCGCAGGGCGACCTCCCCGCCGATCATGCCTCCGGATCCGCGCCCGAGGGCCCGGGAGGCGAAGCGGGCGGCGGCGCCGGCCGCGTTGGCCACGCGCGAGCGGACCGAGAGGTGGTGCGATGATGTCGTCATGCATCCAGGTTAGCGCCTGCGGGGGTCCGCTCGCGCCGTCGAGGCCCGTGCTACACGCCCCGTGGGACGAGGCCGGGGCGCAGCTGGGCGGAGCCGGCGAGTGCGCGACACGCCGAGTGGCACTTGACCTGCACAAATAGTGCCGCATTACATACCGACGTTATCCACGCCATGTCACTGTGAGCGCATCGATATGTCCCACCGGTTAATTCACGCCCGGCCCGAGACGACCCACGGTTCGGGCAGAGTCGACAATCTGCACGTTTTCAAGGAAAAAATGCCCCTGAAGACAAAACTGCAGGTCAGGGGCCATTTGGGGAAAAATGTTACGGATGAGACGCACGCAGTTTTCGGACCGCGTGCACATTTGTGCGAAGTGGCGGCGACGCCGATTATCGACTACCGAAACCCGCCGTGACCTGGTAAAACTGTTCTCAGCAGGCGAGAGCCTGTCGCCTGTTCCAGGCTTCGATCGCGGATCCTGTGTGCCCCCGGATCCACGATCGAATTACGCTGCGGGACTCATCCTTCGGATGGGTCCCGCAGCTCCTTGTTACCTCACTGTCGAGGCGCCACCACAGCAGCCACTGCCACTGCCACCCTCGCTGTCGCTGCGAGACGTTGTCCTTGCCTACGGCACCACTGCCACTGCCGCTGCCAGCGTATCCGGGTAACCCCCTCCCACGTCCGTCTCCCACACAACCTCCATCTCCGCGCATCACCCTCCCGTGCCCGCCTCCGTCTGCACTCGTCCCGCGGCCGCGCCATCCTCCGTGCGCGGGCCCGCGAATTCGAGCCTGGGCCCCCTAACTCGCACGTGGGCCCTCTGATCCGCGCCTGGGCCCGCTAATGCGAGCGTGGGTCCGCTAATGCGCACGTTAACCCGCTAATGTGAGCGTGGGCAGCCCCGCCCAGACACGGAATAGCGGGTTTACGTGCGAAATAGCCGGTTAGCGCACGCAATAGCGGGTTCGCGTGCGAACAACACACCATGTCCGAGACAGTTTTGCCCAAAACGCAGACCACCTCGCCCACGACACCCCATTGTCGGCGTTTTTCGCCGAGGTGGTCTGCACTTTGGGCGCCGCACCACCCCGAACCGCGACCACGCCACCTCGAACCACAACCTTACCGCCGCCAAACGGGGGGAATTGCAGCATTAGAGGCGCGACACGCCGTGGCAAGGCTTCTAATGGTGCAAAACCCCCATCGCCAAAGATGCGACGCACTCCGAAAGGGCCAGAGAGCGCGGGCGAGCCCGGGCGCGACCTGCTTTCCGATGACACCGCTAGCAAACGGGGGAAATTGCACCATGAGAGGCGCGCGGTCGAGCTCACCCCACGTCGAGGGCGCCACCAAACGGGGGAAAATGCAGCATTAGAGGCGCGACACGCCGGCGACACGCCGTGGCAAGGCTTCTAATGGTGCAAAACCCCCATCGCCACAGACGCGATTCGTGGACCCTGTATCCAACACCAGACTCGCCACATCACGACGATACTCCGGTGTCAAACGACGACGAGTTCCCATAACAGGCACCTCACTTTCCGCAGGCACTCACACCCGCTTGACGAAGTGCCAACAACACAAGCCAAACCCCAGCTCGCATGTGGATAGGTAACGCGCATGTGGATAGGTAAGGCGCATGTGGATAGGTAAGGCGCATGTGGATAGCTTAATAACCTATCCGGATGCTCATAACCTATCCGGATGTCGATAATCTATCCACGTGCGGTGTGGGCGCCTGTTGGCAGGTGCAAGCGAGCGCCGGTCGGGCGTCGCCGACGGGGCCTTGCTGCACAGGCGCGGGTAGGGTAGCGCCGATAAACGTCGATGGAGACGTCGTCGGCAATGGCAGGGGCATCACGGTCGGACAGCTCCGCGACAGCACTCGTTGCCGATGGGGCAATCCGCCCGATCAGGAAGATTCAACCCCTTGTGATGGCGTGAAATCTTCCCTCACGGGTTGAAAGCTCCCAATCAGTTGCAATTTTCTCGAACGGGCTGGATTGTCTCAACCAGGTTGCCCCAGTCAACAACGCCGCAGGCCACCAACCGGAACGACCGCAACAACGCCGAAAAGTCACCCTCTCAGCAACACGATTTGTCCATCCTCACAGCTGTTCCCATCCACCTAAAACACTGACTTTCCCGCACCAACACGCCGAAAAGTCATCCCTCCGGCAACACGTAGTGTCCTATAACCCCTATAACCCAACAGCGCCGCCCCGACGCGGGCGCGTCGGGGCGGCGGTTCAGCACTCAGGACGCCGGCAGAGCATCGAGCCTCTCACCGGGAGATGATCGTCCCCTCGATAACGGCGCGAGCGCTCGCGCGCCCGGCAGGCCCGGGCAGCGCGGAGCGCACGGGTGGCTCGGCGGCGGACATCGCCGCGATGGCGGCCATGGGGTCCCACACGGTGAGGGAGCCGCCGGAGCGGGCGGCGGGCTGGGAGGAGGGGTCCCACGGGCGCTGGCCACGTCGCATCGGCATGACCTGACCGTCCGCGGACGCCGCGAACACGCGGTTGCGGCGAGCCTCTGCGGCTGCGACAGCCCCGCGCAACGAGTCCCGCTCCTCCTCCAGGGCCTCGACGCGGCGCTCGAGCTCGAGGATGCGTCGAATCCCCGCGAGGTTAATGCCCTCCTCCTGGCTCATGCGCTGCACGTCGCGCAGGCGCTGCACGTCGCGCTTCGTGTAGCGGCGACCCCGCCCCTTGGTGCGGGCGGGGATCACCAGGCCGAGGCGGTCGTACTGGCGCAGCGTCTGCGGGTGCATGCCCGCCAGCTCGGCCGCGACCGAGATGACGAACGTCACCGCATCGTCTGTTCCAGTCGGAGCCACGGCTTACTCCTCCGCAGCCTTGGCCAGGGAGGCACGCACGTCGAGGTCGCCCTCGGCCTGCGCCAGCTCCTTCGCGAGCTTCTTGAGCTCGCGGCTCGGCTTCTCGGGGACGCGGATGGCCACGCGAGCGATCAGGTCGCCGGTCGCCTTGGAGGACTTGACGCCCCCGCCGCGCACGCGGATCTCCGCGCCCGAGGAGGAGCCCGCGGGCACCTTCACGGTGGCCGTATTACCGTCCACCATGGGCACGTCGACGACGCACCCGAGGATGGCCTCGGACACGGTCACGGGCAGATCCATGACCAGATCGTTGCCCTCCCGCGAGTACACGGGGTGGGGCTTGACGGTCACGGCGACCTCGAGGTCGCCGGCGGGACCGCCGTTCGTACCGGGCTTGCCGTGTCCCTTGACGCGGACCTTCTGGCCGTCCTTGATGCCCGCGGGGATGCGGACCTTGATCGGAGAACCTCCGACCTTGATGGTCAGGGTCGCGCCGTTGAGGGCCTGGCGGAAGGAGATCGACAGCTTCGCGCGCACGGTGCCGCCCTTTTCGGGCGTCGGCGCGCTACGCGGGGCGTGACCGCCACCGAAGGACGAGCCGTAGGGGTCGCCACCGAATCGCGCGCTCGCGCCACCGCTACCGCCGAAGAGGCCGGAGAGGATGTCCTCGAAGCCAGCTCCACCGCCGGGCATGCCGGAGGTCTGGAAGCGCACGTTATGACCGCCGCCACCAAAGCCGCCGCCGCCACCAAAGGCCCCGAAGAGGTCCTCGAAGCCGCCAGTGCCGCCCGAACCGGCGGAGAATCGAGCACCGCCGCCGGCCATCGCGCGAATTGCGTCGTAGCGCTTGCGATCCTCGTCATTGGACAGGACCGCGTATGCCTCACCAATTTCCTTGAACTTGGCTTCGGCCGCCTTGTCGCCCGGGTTCTGATCCGGGTGCCACTTGCGAGCCAGCTTCCGGTAGGCCTTCGTGATGGCCTTCTTGTCCGCTGTCTTGTCGACTCCGAGGACCTTGTAGAAGTCCTTGGAGAACCACTCTTGTTCGCTCACGCGCGTGTCACCTCTCTTTCAGTTACGAGCGTGTTGTTGCTGTTATTCAGGGTTGTTCACCAGCACCTTCGCGGCGCGC
>CATWCG010000102.1:0-6356 GCA_958349165.1 uncultured Actinomyces sp.
AGCGGGTGGATGTGAGCGCCGACGTGTGTAGGGACGTCGATACGCCCGAGGATGTGGCCTGGTGGGGTGCTCGCCAGCCCTCATGATTTGTCGGTAATGCCTCGATGGGTATAGATTGAAACGGTAAGTGTCTAGTTTCCTCATCCTATCGAGGTGCACGCATGAATCTTCGCCATGGGCTCCTGTGGCAACGGCTTGGGCTGACCGTATTGTCAGGAATCCTTGTCGCATCTATTGCTCCCGCTACTGCTGCCGCCCCGACAAGCGGTCAGGAATCGCACGGCGACGTCGCGTCCGTCGACCTCGACCTGTCAAGGACGGATGCCGAGGCGGCCGGCCCGGCCGCCTCGCAGGACCGCGCGGCCTCGGACGGCGCTGCCGCCTCCGACTCCGCCGACGCCGCCGATTCCGCCGACGCTGCCACGGCCTCGTCCGAGGAGGAGAGCGCCGACGGCGTCGACGCGCAGATCTACACCTTCCCCGGCACGGACGGCCCCACCCGCATCCACGTCCTGACGACCACGGGTTCCGCGGACGCCATCCTGCTCGAATCGCGCGGCGTCTTCGCCATGATCGACGGCGCGGAGGGCGTCGGCGCCCCCGACGGCACCGACCCGCGCTACCCCAAGCGCGAGGGAATCGTCGACGCCTCGTTCGGCGACACCGACTGGGTGCTCGGCTACATGGCCAACCACGGGGTCACCTCCTCCAACCTCGCGTTCTACCTGGGCACCCACGCCCACTCCGACCATATCGACAACGCGGACGAGATCATCAGGAAATTCCACCCGAAGGTCATTCTCAGCCCCGAGTACTCCGACGAGTGGATCACCGACAAGTCGCGCCTGTGGGACAACCAGTGGATCTACGACAACATGATGGCAGCCGCGCGATGGGCGCAAGGCGCGTACGGCGCGTCGATCGTGCAGAACATCCACGACTACAACACCCACATCACGCTGGGCGACATGGACGTCCAGATCATCCCCACCGACCCCGCCGAGAATTACAAGCGGACCGGCGTGCGCGACGCGAACCTCATCGCGTACACCGCGAAGGTGAGCGCCTTCGGGCACTCCGCGTACCTGGCCGCCGACCTCGAGGCTGGCGGCGGCTACGAGGACCGCATCGCCCCGATCGTCGGCCGCGTCGACATGCTCAAGGCTGGCCATCACGGCCTGCCGAGCTCGAACACGGAATCATTCCTGAGCGCCCTGTCCCCATCGGTCATCGTCCAGACGGGTCCCGAATGGTATTCGCCCGATCGGCTCACGGCCTCCGTCGTTGACGGAACGACCGTGTGGGCGCCCATGAATCAACTCTGGTCCTCCGGGCACATTCCCTCACTCATCGCGACCTTCGCGCCGGCGGGCATCTCCTACAACGATATCTCCGGCGCCTCGTGGGGCCACGAATACGGCGGTCGCACCCCGCGCGCCTGGTGGTTCGCGGGCGGGAGGCCCGCCGCCAAGACCGGCTGGTGGAAGGGCTTCAGTGGTCACTGGTACTACTTTGCGGGCAAGCCCTCCGCCGAGGCCTCGGCGTGGATCAACGACGGCGGCCAGTGGTACTGGATGGACGCCACCGGCGCGATGACGACCGGGTGGATATATGACGGAAAAGCGTGGTATTACCTGGATTCCGCGGGGCACCCCTCGGGCAGCGGCTGGAGTTTCATCGACGGCTCGTGGTACTACCTGAGCGGCGGGCGCGTCGCCCTCGGCTGGCTCTACGACGCCGGCTCCTGGTACTACCTGGACGCGAGGACCGGCGCGATGGCCACCGGATGGACCCAGGTCGATGGCACGTGGTACTACCTGCGGTCCTCGGGCGCGATGGCCACCGGGTGGCTCAACCTGGGTGGCACCTGGTACTACCTGACCGGCAGCGGCGCGATGGCCACCGGCTGGCTCTACGACGGTGGCTCCTGGTACTACCTGGACCCGACGACCGGCGCGATGGCGGTCGGCTGGGTGCAGGTGGACGGCAAGTGGTACTTCCTGCGGTCCTCGGGTGCCATGGTCACCGGCTGGCTGAACGGCGGGAACGCCTGGTACTACCTGAGCGGCAGCGGCGCGATGGCCACCGGTTGGGTCCTGGATAACGGTGCCTGGTACTACCTGGGCGACACGGGAGTCATGGTCACCGGCACGCGCGAGGTCGACGGTCGATCCTCCACCTTCGCCTCGTCTGGGCGCTGGGTCGGCTACGCCTCCTGACCGACGCCTCCCGACCGAGGCCTCCTTGCTGAGGCCTCGGCGAACGACCTCACAAAGCGCCGCCCGCCGGGAATAATCCCCGGTGGGCGGCGCTTGTCAGAGGACTTGTGTCGTGGCGTTGTGGGGTGAAGGGCGGTCTGAGGAGCGTTGCTGATGACGCACAACAATTAGACTCTATTCCGAGGAAGATGTAGAATTTTTGCAACTAAACGGGAAAGTGAGAGTGCGATGCTGCGGGTCCTTCACCTCGACAACTGGAAGTCCTTTTCGGAGCCGGTCGACTTCGCGATGATTGCGGGGAAGGAAACGCGCCACGGAGAGACCCTCTACCTCGGCAGCAAGAACCGCGTGCTCCCCGTTGCCGCGATCTACGGCGCGAATGCCGCGGGAAAGTCCGCCCTCCTCGACGCCCTCGCTCACCTGCAGGTCATGCTGCGAGAGCCGCGCAAGCGTGGGCAGCGCCTGCACTATCACCCGCACCTTCTCTTTGGTGCCGACAAGCCCAGTGTTATCGGCGTCGAGATCGTCCTCGATGTGCGGGATGCGACGTCGAATCGGCAAGCAATCGTCTACTACGAGGTGGCGTTCAACGCGGGAGAAATCGTCGAAGAGTCCCTGTTTCGCGTGCGCTCGGAAGACGAGCAGGCGGTCTTTGAGCGTCGCGGCCAGGAGGTCTCACTCTACGGCGATCTTGAGGACGACGTGTCCCTCGACGCCGCGTCGAAGACGGTGCAGCCAAACCGCCTCTTCCTCGAAACCTGCTTCAATGCGGGGCTCATTGACGACGAGAAGAGTCTGCTGGGCTCCGTCATCGAATGGTTCAAGCGCCTGACCATCCTGAAGCGGGGAGCGCGTTACATCCTCATGCCCCAGCGGATCGCACACGACGAAGATTTTCGTGCCGCTGTCGGGAGGGGGCTGACAGTCGCCGACACGGGTATCTCCGACATCTGCTTCACGGCGGTTCCTCGAGCCAAGGTGCCTGCAGAAGAGAAGATCCTTGATGAGGTCGAGGGCCAGCTGCTCGATAACACCTCGGAGGCGTACCTTAATGCGGAGAGTGGCGCCGTATTTCGCGCTCGCTTGGCCGAGGACGGAGATGTTGTCTATGAGCGTCTCGTCACCGTGCACGGGGATGGGAACAAGGAGTTCCGGCTTCCCCTTGAGCAGGAATCCGACGGTAGCATCCGCTACCTGCACCTGTTGCCCATCCTGTATTGGGCGGGAGGGGCCCACAAGTCGGGCGTCTATCTGATCGACGAACTCGAAGACTCTCTCCACCCGAAGCTCACGGAGGAGCTCATTCGGCTGTTTCTGGATGCGTCGGGACCCGACGAACGGCGCCAGCTGATCTTTACAACGCATGAGCTCCACCTCCTGCGGGCTGACCTGCTGCGGCGCGACGAAATTTGGTTGGTGGAGAAGAACGATCACCGGTCCGAGCTCACGAGGCTCACGGACTTCCCCGCGTCCGACATTCGATCGGGTAGCGACCTCCAGCGGATGTACATGTCGGGTCGCCTCGGCGGCGTTCCGCGTCTGTAGGAGGCGGTGTGGGCAAGAAGAAAGCGCCGACGAGGAAATCTTCGCGCGGGCTCAGGGGGCGCACTCATAGCAAACAGGTGAAGCCCCTTGTCGTTCTCGCCGTTGAAGGGGCGACAGAGAAGCAATACTTGAATGCGCTGAATCAGCACCTTTATGGTCGCGCCTTTTCCTTTACTTTCTGTAGAAACGACTCAAAATCCTCTCTCAAGAACCTGGTTGAGATAATGGGGGGAAAGGTTAAGGAGCTAGAGCGTGAGAGTATCTCTATCTCTGGTGCTTGGATCATCTGCGATGTGGATGTGAATCAGCCACATAGGGCGATCTTGAAGAAATGGTTGTCGGAGAAGACGGACTTTCATCATGGTGCAGCACTGTCGAATCCCTGCATCGAGGCGTGGTTTGTCTATCACTGTGCGGACGTCTGTTCGAGCTGGACCGCAAGTGCTGTCGTTGAGGAACTCGTCAGTAAGTGGGAGCGGGGAGCTTATGAGAAAGCAATGGAAATTCCTCAGTGGCTCATAGATCACACCGACGAGGCCTGCTTACGGGTGCAACGACGGCGGGAGAGCTTCGCGCAGGGCGTGACCGCGTGGGACGAGGCTCCATGGAGCGACATGCCTGAGTTGATCGCATGGCTCGACCAGTTGAGGCCACGACGCTCCGCATGAATCGGACGCTGGGTCGGCTACGCCTCCCAACCGAGGCCTCCTGGCTGAGGCCTCGGCGACCATCCTCACAAAGCGCCGCCCACCGCGTATTGACGCAGGTGGGCGGTGCTTGTCGGTTGTACTGTGGGACAATCATTCCTGCGCGAAAGGCCTCCCATGACGTCCCCTCGCACCCGCCTCGCAGCGGTCCTGGCAATGACCGCCGCAGCTGCCACGGCCTCGTCCCTCACCCTCGTCGGCACCGCTCACGCAGACGATGCCCAAAGTGGGACACAGAGCGGCTCCCAGTCCGGCTCGTGGGTGCCCGGCACCACGATCCCGCTCGCGAACTCGAAGTCGGTCGAGGCCTCGTCCGTGAGCGCCTCCACCCTGACCTTCACCACCAGCTCCAGCGAGCCGACCAAGATTTTCGTGCTCTCCTCGGGGTCCTCCGACGCGATCCTCATCGAGAGCGGCGGCTGGTACGGCATCATCGACGGCGGCGAGGACGCGGACCTGCCCGACGGCTCCGACCCGCGCTACCCCGTGCGCTCCGGCACGGCCGCCGCCACGAACACCAGCACCGAATGGCTCCTGACGTACCTCGACGACCAGGGCGTCAACGAGACCAACGTGGCCTTCTACCTGGGCACCCACGCCCACTCCGACCACATCGCCAACGCCGACGAGATCATCTACAAGTACCACCCGAAGGTCATCCTCAGCCCCGAATACTCCGACGCGTGGATCACCGACGAGAACGGCCTGTGGGACAACCAATACGTGTACGACCACCTCGTGACCGCCGCGAACTGGGCGGTCGACAGCTACGGCGCCACCTTCATCCAGCGCACGGACGGCTACAACACGCACATCACCCTCGGGGACGCCGACCTGCAGATCATCCCCTTCGACGCCGACGAGTACTACAAGACCGGAGGCACGACCGACGCGAATCTCATGGGCTGGGGCATGAAGGTCACCGCGAACGGGCACACCGCCTTCCTGGCCGCCGACCTCATGAGCACCGAGTCCGACTGGGAGACCCCCAACGGATTCGAGGATCGCATCGCGGGCGAGGTCGGCGAAGTCGACATGCTCAAAGCCGGCCACCACGGCGCCGAGTCCTCAAACTCCGTCTCGTTCATGCAAAAGATGCACCCCGGCGCGATCATCCAGACCGGCCAGGCCGACGACAGCCCCGACCGCCTGTCCTTCCTGGTGATTCACGGGGATACCAAGTGGTTCCCGATGGGCGACATCTGGGATTCGGTCGAGGTCCCCGCGCTAATCTGCGAGTTCAGCGACGACGGCATCACCTACGACGGAGTCTCCAACTCCGAGTGGGGACACGAGTACGAGACCGAGACGCCGCGCGCCTGGTGGTTCAAGGCCGGTCGCCCGGCGGCGACCACCGGCTGGTGGGAGGGCCCCTCGGGCAATCGCTACTACTTCAATAATTCCGCGTCGGCCGTGGCCGACCAGTGGCTCGACATTGACGGCGTCTCGTACCACTTCGACGAGACCGGCGCCCTCGTCGAGTACAAGGATGCCAGCGGCACGGTGACGGCGGTGTCGGACTCCGCGTCGACGCCGTCCCCGACCCTCTGGTGGGCGATCGGTGGCGGCGCGGTGCTCGTCCTCCTCGCTGGCGTGGGGCTGTTCCTCCGTCGCCGGGGGTGAGATTCTGCCTGTGTGACGAGGCCGCGGCGTGCTCAGTGCGCGCCGCGGCCTCGTGCTTGACCCGGCCGTGGCCTCGTGCTTGACCTGGCCGAGACCTCGCTTGGCTCCCCACACGCCTCCGGTATGGTTCCCCACAAATGTCGCATGCAATTCCCATGTAAACCTTTCAAACTTTGAAATCGCATCGTTGCTATTCTGCGGTTTTCTCGATGCCTTATAAAAGTAAGGTAACCCAAATTGCATGCGACTTTGGGGAGGGGAG
>CATWCG010000103.1:0-6345 GCA_958349165.1 uncultured Actinomyces sp.
GCCCATGAGCGAGGCGGACGTTGAGCGCTTCCTCGCCCAGGGCGGCGTCCACCTCTTCGTGTTCCGCCCCGACACCGCTGACGCGGAGGGCAACCGCCCGATCCTCGGCATGCTGTCGCTGGCCACCTTCGAGATCCCGACGGGCGTGCGCGCGTGGGTCGAGGACGTCGTCGTCGACGAGGCCGCCCGCGGCCAGGGCGCCGGCCAATCCCTCGTGGTCGCCGCGATCGAGCACGCCAAGAAGATCGGCGCACGCACCGTCGACCTGACGTCGCGCCCCTCGCGCGAGGCCGCGAACCGCCTCTACCAGCGCGCCGGCTTCCAGCTGCGCGAGACCAACGTGTACCGCGTGACGCTCGAGCAGAAGTAAACGCGCGGCGCGTGCGCTGCTTGCGACCCTCGTGCCATGTGCACCGCATTCGGCGCGTGCGCTGC
Source organism: uncultured Actinomyces sp. (assembly GCA_958349165.1). Taxonomy (GTDB): domain Bacteria; phylum Actinomycetota; class Actinomycetes; order Actinomycetales; family Actinomycetaceae; genus Pauljensenia. The sequence continues at coordinate 436 of CATWCG010000103.1, forward strand.
TTGGGTTGCGTGCGCTGCGCGGGCTCCACGCGTTCTTCGTGTTGCCGCCCGCCCCGCATGATGCGTGGGCGGGCGCTTCGCGTAGGGTAAGGCCGCCTCACGTGCGCGGCCGGGCTGATGCCCTTCTCGAAGACGACGATCAGGCGACCGAGGCCCCGTCACGTGCGCTGCCGGACTGTCCCGGCGGCACTGACCTGGCTGGTGGCGTTCCGGATAGGATACGGCGATCCGGATAGGTTAATAAGCTATCCGGATGCTCATAACCTATCCAGGTAGCAACAACCTATCCGCGTATGCGGGGCGCATCGACACCGCTGGACTATGTCGGACGGCAATGGACGAGAGAGCGCAGCATTGCACGAGCCACGAAGCGGCGCATTGCCTCTTCAACGAGTGCAATGACCGCCTCACCGGTGCACTTCCGGCGCGCAATAAGCTCAATCACGAATTCCAACCACGCCGCCGGCGTGGAGGGCGCCGGAGGGCCAGGGCGGGCTTCGAGATCGACCACTCCGAGCGATAGCAAAGCGTGTGGCGATCTCGCGGGCGGCCGGGTCCGACGGCGCCGGGAAAACCCGTGTTGCCGCAAGCACCACCGGAGATCAGGTGGCGCCGCAAGCACCGGCCCAACCAGTCAGAACTCCTCGTAGTACTCCGGGTTCTGGTCGGCCTGGCGGCCATCTGGGCGACCGAGCGCGCTGATCGCCGCCATTTGTTCAGAAGACAGCGAGAACGAGAAGATGTCGAGGTTCTCGCGCTGGCGATCAGGGTGACCGGACTTGGGCAGGGGCAGGGCGCCGAGCTGGTAGTGCCAGCGCAGAATGAGGCGCGACGGGGACACGCCCGCCTCGGCGGCCAGGGCGACGATCGCGGGGTCTTCGACGATGCGCCACTTGCGGCCCAGCGGGCTCCACGACTCGGTGCGCACGCCGATCTGCTCGTGGTAGGCCAGCGCCGAGGCCTGCGGGAAGTAGGGGTGCAGCTCGATCTGGTTGACGCTCGGGTACTCGCCGGTCTCGGCGTGCACGCGATCGAGGTGGTCGGGCAGGAAGTTGCACACGCCGACGGAGCGGATCAGGCCGCGGTCGCGCGCGTCCAGCAGGGCTTGGAAGGCCTCGACGTAGAGGCCGCGCTTGGGGTTGGGCCAATGGATCAGGTACATGTCCCAGTAGTCCAGGCCGGCGCGCATGAGGGACTCCTCGACGGTGTAGACGGCCTCGTCGTAGCGCTGGTGGCGCCCGGGGAGCTTGGAGACGAGGCGCAGCTCCTCGCGGGGAACACCGCAGCGGCGCACGGCCGCTCCGAGGGCCCCCTCGTTCTCGTAATTGAAGGCGCTGTCCAGCATCCGGTACCCGGCGTCGACGCCGGACACTATGGAGGCCACGCCCGAGGCGCCGCGCAGGTTGTAGGTTCCCAGCGCGATCGCGGGAACGTCCAGGCCGTCATTCAGGGTGTATGCCGGAATCTCGCTCATGACGCAAGCATAGCTGCCCGGGAGCGTCCTACCATGGGGGTATGGCACAGCTTGAACTGGACGAAGTCCACGCGAACGCGGTGGACTATCAGCATTTCCTTCTTGATTCTCCCACCCCCTATCACGCGGCCGAGGTCGTGGCTCAGCGCCTGGTCGACGCTGGGTTTACGCGCGTCGACGAGAAGGGTGCGTGGGACGCGTCCCCGGGCGGTCACGTGATGGTGCGCGGTGGCGCGGTGGCCGCGTGGTTTGTGCCCGCAACGGTCGCCGAGGACGCGGGTTTCCGCATCGTGGGCGCGCACACGGATTCGCCGGCGCTGTCGGTGAAGCCGTCGGTGCAGTCGACGACGCCGGACGGCTGGGGCCAGATCGACGTCGAGGTGTACGGCGGCATGATGTGGAACTCGTGGCTGGATCGCGAGCTGACGCTGGCGGGCCGCCTGATCCTGACGAATGGCGAGGCGGTGTTGGCGCGCACGGGCCCGATCGCGCGTATCCCGCAGCTGGCGATTCACCTGGATCGCGACGTCAACCCGGTCGGCCTGAAGCTGGATCCGCAGAAGCACCTGCATCCGGTGTGGACGGTGGATAACCCGACCGGCAGCGTGTTGGAGCATGTCGCTCAGTCGGCGGGCCTGGAGGATGCGTCGCAGGTCGCGGCCTTCGACCTGATTCTGACCCCCAGCCAGGGGCCGGGCTTCTTCGGCGACAAGGGCCAGTTCGTGGCGGCCTCGCGCCAGGACAATCTGTCGAGCGTGCACCCGGGCCTGGTGGCCCTGGAGCGCCTGGCGGCGGAGGGCACGCCCGCGGGCGGGGATGTCACGGTGTTCATGTGCTTCGATCACGAGGAGGTGGGCTCTGGCTCGCGCACGGGCGCGGCCGGCCCGATCCTAGAGACGGTGCTGCGCCGCACGGCGGCCGCGCTGGGCCGGGACGAGGATGGCTTCGAGCGGATGCTGGCGGCTTCGTCGTGCGTGAGCGCGGACGCGGCGCATTCGGTGCATCCGAATTACGCGGGCCATCACGATCCGGATAACCGCCCGGTGATGGGGCGCGGCCCGGTCATCAAGATCAATTCGAAGCAGCGTTACGCGACGGACGGCGAGGGCATCGCCCTGTGGAATCGTGCGTGCGCGGCGGCGGGTGTGCCCTCGCAGAGCTTCGTGGGCAACAACGCGATGCCCTGCGGCACGACGATCGGCCCGATCACGGCGACCCGGCTGGGGATCCTGACGGTGGACGTGGGTATCGGCCTGCTGTCGATGCATTCGGCGCGCGAGATGAGCCACGTCGATGACCTGCTGACGCTGTCGAAGGCGCTCGCAGCGTACTGGCGCGGCGCCTGAGCGCCCGGGTCGTCCGCGCGCGGCAAGCCCCAAGAGCGCAGCCGTGCGCGCGGCAAGCCCCGGCGGCGCCTGAGCGCATGAAGATACCCCAGCCTCGTCCATTCGACGAGGCCGGGGTTCTTTCGTCTATCGAGAGTCCTCAGAAGGATGCAACGGCGGTGACGGTGACGGGCACGTTGCCGCGCGTGGCCTTGGAGTAGGGGCACAGCTGGTGGGCGCGGTCGACGAGGGCCTGGGCACGGTCGAGGTCGACGCCGGGGATGAACACCTCGATGTCGGCGGTCAGGGCGAAGGAGTCGCCCTCGGGGCCGAGCCCGATCGTGGTGCGCACGAGGGAGTCGGTGGTGTCGATGCCCATTTCCTTGGCGGCCAGTCCCATGGCTCCCTGGAAGCAGGCGCCGTAGCCCATGGCGAAGAGGGCTTCGGGGTTGGCGCCGTCGCCGGGGCCGCCCAGTTCCTTGGGCATGCGCATGACGTGGCTGATGCCGAGCGCGGGGACGGAGGAGGTGCCGGCGCGGCCGCCGGTGGAGTCGGCGGTGACAGAATATGCAATCTTGCTAGGTGTATCCATGCACCCATTCCACCACTAGGACTTCAGTCCCGCAAGGGGTGTGACACAAACACAAGCGCTTTCGCGCGGGGACGAGGCCGGTGCACTCCCCGCCGATCACGCGACGTCAGGCGGTGAGGAAGTCGGCGGAGGCCTCGGCGCTCAGCGCCTTGGCGACGGCGCGGCGGAAACGGTCGTTCATGGGAGGGAGCTGGTCGCCGCGGAAGAACGCGGTCTCGCTGTTTTCCCCGTCGGCGGGGCTCGGTTCGCCGCTCACCCACTCAGCGGCGAATGCGACGTCCAGGTAGGTGGTGACGTCGCCGTTGTAGTAGGTGACGGGTCCGACGACCTCGACGGAGAGGAGGCGGCGCACCTCGATGCGAACGTCGGCCTCCTCCAAGGCTTCGCGGGCGGCAGCAATCGCAGGTTCCTCGCCCGGGTCAACGATGCCGGTCACGGGAGTCCAGGCGCCGTTATCGGAGCGGCGCACGCACAGGATGTCGACGGCTTCGGGCGCGATGGGGCGCTCCCAGTCGATCGGCGGGCAGCCGGGGGCCGGGCGCAGGATAACGACGGTCGTGCCGGGCATCCACAGGGGCGCGTGGCCGACGTGTCGGCGCAGCTCGAGGACGAAGTCGGGGGTAGCCATGGCCCTAGTGTACGGCGCTCACAGGAAGGAGGTGATGACCGGCAGGAGCAGGATCTTGATGATGATCGCGAAGGCGAAGAGGGTCGCGTAGGCCGCCTCGATGCGCTCGTCGGTGACGCGCGCATCGGCGGCCTGCAGGACGGCGGGCTGGCCGAGGAAACCCGCGATGCCGCCGGCGGCGCGCGCGGAGGACAGGCCGATGAACTTCGCGCCGATGGCCTGGAGGACGCAGCACGCGACGACCATGACGGCGGCTAGGACGGCGGCGCGCCAGCCGTCGGGGCTCGTGAGAAGGCTCGCGAATTGGGGGCCGGCGTTCAGGCCGAGGGCGGCGAGGAAGAGCATGAGGCCGATCTGTCGGATCGTCAGGTTCGCGGCGGCGGGCAGGGTCCACACGAGCGGGCCTGTGCGACGCAGGGCGCCGAGGAGCATGCCGACGATCAGGGGGCCCGCCGCGGCTCCCAGCTGGAAGCCCTGGCCGCCCGGCAGCGGGAAGGAGACGACGCCGAGCAGCAGGCCCAGGACGAGGCCGATGCCGAAGGCCATGCCGTCCACCTCGGCGACGCGGCGCTCGGAGTCACCCAGCCACTCGGCAATGTCGTCGAGCTCGTCCGTGGGGACGACGACGGCGACGTGGTCGCCGAGCTGGAGGTCGAGGTCGTCGCGGGCCAGGAGGTCCAGGTCCCCTCGGCGCACGCGCGTGATGACGGCGCCGAAACGCTTGGTGACGTTGAGCTCGGAGACGCTGCGGCCGGCGACGTCGGGGTTGGACACGACGATGCGCTCGAAGGCGAGGTCGGAGCGGTCATCCTCGAGGTTGTGGTCGAGGATCTCGCCGACGAGGGGCGCGGCCTCCTTGATGGACGCGGGGTCGCCGACCATGACGACGTGGTCGCCGGGCAGCAGGTCCTCACCGGGAGCTGTGACGCGGGTGCGGCCGTCGCGACGCAGGTAGGACAAGCGCACGCGCTGATCGCGCCATGCGCCGATGTCGCGCGTGTTGATGTGCTTGGACACGTGCACGCTGACGGCTTCGAGAGAGGCGCCCGCGAGGGAGGGCGTATCCTTGGGACCCAGCCACTTCCTCGTCACCGTGATGGTCACGATGAGGATGCCCCCGATGACGCCGATCGGATACCCGAAGGCGTAGCCGACCGCCGCGTTCGGATCCCCCGTCAGGCGGGTGGCCGTGTCGAGGGCGGGGGCGGCCGTCAGGGCGCCCGTGAAGAGACCCGACGCAAGGCCGGACGACAGGCCGAGGAGGCGGCCTCCCGCGAGCGCGATGAGAGCGCCGACGACGCACACAATCGTCGTGAGGGCCAGGAGGTTCGTCTGCTTACGCAGATCCTGGAAAAAGGTTGCGCCCGCCGAGATACCGACGCAGTACACGAAGAAGGCCAGGCCCATCGGCTGGACGATCGACATGTGGGTGCTGACGACCTCGGGGTGAATGGCCGACACCGCGAGGCCGACAAACAGCGCGCCGGCTGCCCCAAAGCGCAGCGGTCCAATCCTAATCGCCCCGATCGCCGCCCCCAACGCGACAACGACAAACAGCGCGAGTAGGGGCGAAGACGAGAAGAGAGCAGCCATACCTTTCAGGGTACCTGTCACCCACATCTGCGGGCGTGAGCACCGGAGCGATCAACACGTTATAAGCCTCACGGGATAGGTATAGACTGCAACCAGAAACTGAAAGGATGGTCATGTCTCAACCAGCACCCGGATGGTATCCAGATCCCGCAGGTACCCAGCGTTTACGCTGGTGGAACGGCGGCATGTGGCTCGACCAGTACCAGCCCATGCCCGGCGCCGCGCCGCAGCAGGGCTTCCCCGCCCTGCACCAGGCGGCGGCTCAGCAGGGTTTCCCCGCCCAGCACCAGGCGGCGGC
>CATWCG010000104.1:0-6343 GCA_958349165.1 uncultured Actinomyces sp.
GCGGGCCCGGGATTGCCGAGGGAAGAACCGTCTGCCGCCGCCGTAATCGTCATGCTCTCATCCTATCGGCATCGCGCTTGCCTGATCGGAACGGGGACGAGGCCGGGGCCGCCTCGGCCTCGTCCTCTACACTCTGGGGATGGGCGTGGAAGCGCCCTCCGCCGCACAGACGAGGATGAATCGATGATGAACGCTAACGCCACCGACTCACAGCCGACGGAGACGCAGGCGCGACGACGCGGCCCCCTGTTGAGTTCGAGGGGCGCACGTCGAGGCGCTATTGTTGCGGCCGCGCTGTCAGCTGCTGTGCTCCTGTCAGGCTGCGAGACGTATGTTGCGCCGAGGAGCACGCCGGTCGACAAGCTGAGCACGGGGGATGCTGTGATGGCTGTGTGGATGCGTGAGGGACGGTCGGTGTCGGGCCTCGGAAAGCCAACCTACGACAGTGGGATCGGGCTTCTTGACGAGGAGGGCAACGTTGACCTGAGTTTTATCGACGAGAGGACTGTGGGGGACTTGGCGTGGACTCAGCGTGGCCTCTCCTACAGTGAAGAAAACAATGAGTTTCTGACAACGGCGAGTGGAACACAACGAATCCCGCGCCCGGCTGATCGGTCGTTGGAATATAAGCGCTATGAGCTCCCCGATGGGCGAATCGCAGTCCTTAGCGCGTCGCGGAACTGGGGTTATCGGGTCGATACCATTGAGCTCGATGGAACCATAACAAGCGCGGAAACACGGGACACGAGAGGGGATGTTGGGCTGTGCGGTGCGCGGGTTCTGGCGATCACCGACACTGAGGAATCCGACAGCATCGAGGCCTCTGCCCACGAGGCCTATACGCCTCAGTCGGGTGACCCTGTGAATCCGGAGAAACTCGCGGCTGTCGTGCAATTGGATGATCCCGTCGACGGTGCGCCCAGAGTCCTCGCCACCGCACCGATGATTGAGGGATTGAAATCAGGGCAATTTATGTTCGCCTGCGAGGGGGATGTCATCACGCTGCCGAGCATGGTGCAGGACGATCCTGCCGCTGCTCGTGACTTTGGCATGATGGCAACGACTGGCCCCATGGTTCTGCAGCGCTGGGACCTGTCGACGGGGCAGCGCACAGTGATCCCTGTCCTCGATGAGAATGGCGATGAGATCACGCTGAGCAACGATCTGACGATCTTCGGCTATCAGGCGATTCAGGTTGGAGACGAGTACAGGTTCATTAGTAACAGGGGCCATGCCTTCACGGTCAATCTCAGGAGCGGTCAGGCCCGTCACCTCTTCACCATCCCCGCAGAGACTGTGTCGCATCCGACTTTATTCCAGGTGACCGAGACAGGCGTCTACGCGCTTGAGGATCGCTACCGCGAGCACGTCGTCACGCTCTCCTACCAGCCGTGGGATGGGGGAGAGCTGCGCGAGGTCTTCACAACGAACAAGCTGGAGAAGTATCTGCGGACGCCGGGGGGATTCCTGTCGTCGGGCCATGAACGAGAGATCGAATCCTTCGCGCTGCGCCCCGGCTGGGACGGTGGCGCGCAGTAACGCGGCGCAGCGCAGTAATGCAGCGCTGTCACGTAGCGCGACAGTGGGGGCGGTCTTCCAACGAAGACCGCCCCCACCTGCGTGTGCCGTGACAACGGGCGCCGACCGCTCGTGAGCATCCCCAACCTCTACAGCGTGACGCCCACCTGGCCCAGCGCGAAGGCGAACTCCTCGCAGCGCGCCGCCCACCGGCCCTCGCGCCCGGACGGGCCGGCGTGCCCGGCGACCATCTCGGTGCGCAGGATGATCGGACGCTCGAGCGGGTCGCGCGCGGTGACGAGGCCGTGGCTGGCCTCCCCGCTCACGCTCGCCTCGTCAGTCCCCGAATCGCAGCAATTGCAGCGATGCCCAGCCCCGGCCTCGTCCGTGGAAGGCACCTGGCCGGTGGCCTCGCGCAGGCGCTGCACCCACTTGGTGGGCTCGACGAACTCGACGCGCGTGTCGTTGACCGACGTCGTTGCCATGACCGCGGGCAGGAGCGCGCCGTCGGGCACGTTCTCGTACGGCGTGTAGCGGCTCATCGCGTCGAACACGGCGCGCGAGGTGAGCGGATTGCCCCACTCCTCCCACTCGCCGACGGTGAGCGGCAGGGACGGGTCCAGGATCGTCGACAGCGCATCCACGAAAGGCACGCCCGCCAGGATCGCGCGGAAGCGGTCGGGGGCGGCGTTGGTGACCGCGCCCATGAGGAGGCCTCCGGCGCTGCGGCCCTCCGCGACCAGGCGGCCGGGCGCCACCCACCCGGAGTCGACCAGCCAGTCGGCCACGTCGATGAAGTCCGTGAAGGTGTGCTCCTTGACCAGCTCCTTGCCGTCCTCGTACCAGGCGCGGCCCATCTCGCCGCCGCCGCGCACGTGCGCGATCGCGTAGACGACGCGGCGCAGGATCGGCAGGCGCAGGGTCTCGAACTCGGGGTCGTAGCTGACCTCGTAGGATCCGTACCCGATCTGCCAGCCCGCGTGCGTGCCGTCCGGGCGCGCGTCGCGGTGGTGGATGAGGGTGACGGGGATGCGGGTCGCGCCGTCGCGCGCGAGCACCCACACGCGCTCCTCAACGTACTCGGCGGGGTCCCAGCCGGGCGCCTCGTGGGTGCGCAGGATCCGCGTGCTCAGGGCCGCGTTTTCGCTTGTGGTCTCGGGGGAAGAGGCCGGGGCTGGGTTCGGCAGCAACACCTCGGCGACCGTCGGGGGCACGGTTTGCGACTGGAACTCCACGCGCAGCGGATCGGTCCACGGGGTCGGCACGGTCGTGATCGTGCGCACCGGGGCGTCGACCTCCACGCGCCTCCATGTGGGCGCCTGTTCGCGGCGGTCCCACACGTCGACCTGCGTCAGAGAGTCCGAACGAAGCGAGAGCGCCACGTAGTCCGCGTGGGCCTCGACGTCGGTGATGCGCTCGCCGGGGCCGGGGCTGCGCAGCGGCTCCCAGGAATCGAACGGCGTGAGGGGAGCGGGCTCGTCCTCCGGCAGGGGAGTACCCGGCGTGCGATCCGCCAGCGCCCGGCGGCTATACGCGGAGGAAGAAGGAACGCCGAGGCGCGCCAAGGCCTCGGGCGAACCGCCGCCGGGCAGCATCGCCTGCGCGAGCGAGCCCTCCTGCGTCAACCCCGTATGCACGATGAACAGGCGGTCCCCCGCCGAATCCGCCGACACCAGCGTGCGGGCGCGCACCGGCATGAGCGGCAGCGGACGCACCGACGGGTGGGCGGGCAGCCACAGCCACGCGCGGCCCGCCGTCGACGACGAGGCATGAATGACGACGTGCCCCGGGAAACCCGAGGGCGCGAACCCCATCTCGAAGCCCTCGTCCGGCTCGACCAGCAGCAGCTCGTCGGCCTCGCGAGGCGTGCCCACGCGGTGCCACCACACGTCGCACGCGCGCCACGCATCATCCACGCCCATGTAGATAAAGGACTGCGAGTCATCCGCCCACGCGAAGCCGTACCCGGCGCCTGCCACGGCCTCGTCGATGACGCGGCCCGACGCCTCCTGCACGACCCACGTGTAGCGCTCATCCCCGCTCGTGTCCCGCGCCCACGCGATCAGGCACCCATCCGGGGACGGGTACAGGTCCGCCAGACGGAAAAACTCCTGCCCGCGCGCCCACTCGTTCTCATCGACGAGGAGCTCCTCGCCCCGCGTGGGCACGCCCGGAGAGGGGACGAGCGGGATCGGCGCCCCGGCCTCGTCGCGCTCCACCGGCGCGCGGTGATGCGTCGCGTAGGACTGCCCCTCCGTGAAACGACGGAAGTACCAGAACTCGCCCTCGCGGATCGGAACCGTCACGTCGGTGAGCGCCGTCGAGGCCTTCACCTCCTCCACGAGGCGCGCGGCCGCCTCGCGCGTCGGCGCCGTCACCGCGTCCGCCCACGCGTTTTCCGCCTCCAGGTGCGCGCGCACCTCGGGGTTCTCGCCGTCGCGCAACCAATCCCACGGGTCATCAAAATGCTGCCCGAACTGGTCGCGCACCCGGTACCCGTAGCGTTTCGGGGCCACCGGGGGAGTCGGCGAGGCCTGGGGTGCGTGGTGCGGGGTCGTCTCAGTCATGGGAACCATCTTAGAGGCGGGCGAGGTCCGGTTCGCCGCGGGTGCGGGCTGGCGGCGTGCGGGCCCGGGCGTGGCGGGTGGTTGAGCGGCCCGGGGCGGTGCCTGATGCAGCCTGGGATGATGGCGGGTCGGGGGGCGTGGCCTGCGGAGTGGTGTGGTGCCTGTGCGATTTGTGGTGTGGCCTGGGTCGTCGGGGTAGCACGGAAACACGGGGTCTCCCCACCGCCCAGGTCTGACCTAGGTCTGACCCAGCATGCTTCCCCAAAAATCTCGCATGCAATTCCCTCGCGTGTCTTTCAAATCTTGAAATCGGATCGTTGGAATTCTGCGGTTTGTGGGCGGTAGGCGGAAAGGAGAGAAAGGGAATTGCATGCGAAATTTGGGGTGGGATTGGGATATGGCGGAAGAGGCGGTCCGGTGAGCGTGCGACACTAGGGGAGTGAACGACGAACAAGCTCCCTCACGCCGATCCGCCGCGCTCGCACCCGCGTCCCCAGTGCTTGAGCCCGCGGCCCCCGCACTCGAACCCGCGGCGCTCGCGGACCCGTCCGCTCCTCGTCCCCAGGCCGGCGCCCGCGGACAGGTGAACGAGGAGCCTGCCCCGGCCTCGTCCCTGAGCCTCACCGAGCGGCTCCTCGCCTGGGTGCGCGAATTCATCCAATTCGGGCTCGTCGGCGCGACCGCCTTCATCGTCGACGCCGGGCTGTTCAACCTCCTCCAACACGGGCCGCTCGGTATCCTCGCCGGACACCCCAACACCGCGCAATTCGTCGCCGCCGTGACCGCGACCCTCTACTCGTGGATCGCCAACCGCCTGTGGACCTACCGCGGCCGCACCCGGAACAACGCCACGCGCGAAGCCATCCTCTTCTTCTTCGCCAACGCCTGCGGCATCGGCATCTCCCAGTTCTGCCTCCTCTTCACCCACCACATCCTCGGGTTCACCTCGGCGCTGGCCGACAACATCGCCGTCTACGTCGTCGGCTTCGCCCTGGGCACCGCGTTCCGCTTCTTCTTTTATCACTACGTGGTCTTCACCGGGGGTACGCGCGCGTAGGTTCAAGCCTCGGCGGTAGGGTCGACACGTGAAGGAAACGCCAGAGCACTACCCGACCCCCGAAGAATCCATCGCCACGATGGTCACCGTCGACGACACCGCCCTCGTCTTCGAAGGCGGCGGCATGCGCAACGCCTACACGGCCGCGCTCGTCAGCCGACTCATCGCCGAAGGCATCAACTTCCCCCACATCTCCGGCGTCTCGGCGGGCTCCAGCCACCTGTGCAACTTCACCTCCCGCGACGCGATCCGCTCACACGCAACCTTCGTCGACCTCGTCGAAGACCCCGAATTCGGCGGGCTCAAACACTTCCGCAAAGGCCACGGCTACTTCAACGCCGAGTACATCTACCAGCAGATCTGCTACCCCGACGGCGCCATGCCCTTCAACATGGACACCTTCCTGGCGAACCCGGCCACCACGCGCGTCGCCACCTTCAACGCCACGCGCGGCGAAGAACGCTGGTTCTCCAAGGAAGAAATGAGCACCCTGGACACCCTCGGGCCCATCGTCCGCGCCTCCTCCACGCTGCCCATTCTCATGCCGCCCGTCGAAATCGACGGCGACACCTACGTCGACGGCGCGCTCGGCCCCAACGGAGGCCTGCCCTTCGACCAGCCCCTGCGCGAGGGATACCGCAAGCTCCTCGTCGTCCTCACCCGCCCCCGCGACTTCGTCAAAGACCCCATGCCCGCCAGCGTCGGCGCCCTCCTGCGCACCGCCTACCATTCATTCCCGTCCGTCTTCGAGGGCGTCGCACTGCGCACCGACCGCTACAACGCGGGACGCCGCTTCCTCTTCGAACTCGAGGAACGAGGCCAGGCCTACGTGTTCGCGCCCGACAACCTGTGGATCAACAACACCGAGTCGCGGCGCGAGCGCCTCGAAGCCACCTACCGCGCAGGCCTGGTCCAGGCCGTGCGCGAGATGCCCGCGATCAAGGCGTTCCTGGGGTTGTAAGGGGCCGCGGCTGTTACGGGAGCAGTGTCGCGGTGTCGGCGGCCGGTCGGTGTGTGGGTCTCTCGTTGGCTGCGTTGCGGGCCCGCGGCTCAGCGCGCTGGGCATCCGGGCCCGGGCGTTGCTTGTGTCTGGTGTTATCCGGATAGGTTGTGCGCATCCGGATAGGTTATGCGCATCCGGATAGGTTATTAAGGTATCCGGATGTTGGTTTCCTATCCGGATGTTGGTTTCCTATCCGGA
>CATWCG010000105.1:0-6334 GCA_958349165.1 uncultured Actinomyces sp.
CGCCAAGAACGCCCGCCCCGCGTCAAACCCGCCCAAGTAATGCGCGGCCGCCGACCCGACAATCACGGGTGCGGCGGCAGCGGGCAAGGTGCGCAGGCGAGCGCCTTCAATCCAATCCGTCACGGTAGCCATGGCCACCAGTGTAGTTGCAGGAAGGCCCCCGCCGTGAAACGGGCTAGCGCACCCACTCCCGTTCGGTGCCCGAGGCTTCGCTCGCGGACTGTGCGGCGGCGGCGCGGTCGATCTTGTCGAAGCCCAGGTACGGCAGATCCTCCACTGCGACGACGCGGCGCGGCGCCTGCGCGCGGCCAATGCGCGCGGCCGCGTGCTCTCGGACCGCCGAGCCGAGCTCAGCCATCTCCAGCGAATCCGACGGCATCTGCTTCGGGACGACCAGCGCCGTCACGATCTGACCCCACTTCTCATCGGGGGTGCCCAGGATCCACGCGTCCGAAATGCCCTCGTAGGAGCGCGCCGCGCGGCGCAGGGGCCCCGGCGCGATCGACAGGCCACCCGAGGTGATGACGTCGTCCGCGCGGCCGCTCACTTCCACCTTGCCCGAGGCCCGGATGATGCCCAGGTCGCCCGAGACCAGCCAGCGGTGGCCGCCCTCCTCGAAGAAGGGGCTCTCCGCGTCCAGGTAGCGCGTCATCAGGGTCGGGCCGTTGAACGCCAGGCGCGTGCGCCCGTCCCAGTCGACTGCGCGGATTGTCACGCCGGGCATCGGCTCGCCGTCGTACACGCAGCCGCCCGACGTCTCCGTCATGCCGTAGGTGGTGCGCACCTTCAGGCCCGCGTCCAGGGCGCGCTGGAGCAGGTTCTGGCTGATCGCCGCGCCGCCCACGAGGATGGCCGACAGGGAACGCAGGGCGTCTATGACCTGGTCGCCCGCATCGAGGCACTGCACGAGCTGCGTGGGCACGAGCGAGAGGTAGCCCGGCATCTGGTCTTGGGTCACGCCCGCGATCGCGGGCAGGAGCGCCGCCGGGTCGAAGCCCTGCGTCGTGTCCACGACCTGCGGGTTCGTCTCTGCGACCGCGGCGCGCAGGAGGACCATCGCGCCGGCGATGTGGTGCGTGGGCAGCGCCAGGATCCAGCGGCCCGGGCCGTCCAGTGCCAGCTCCGTGGCCTTCGCGGAGGCGATGAGGGCGTCGGTCGAGAGGCCGACCAGCCGGGGCTTGCCGGCGCTAGAGCCCGACGTCGCGATGACGAGGTCGACGCCGTCGAGGAAGTGCGGATCGTTGGTGATTCGATCGGCGAGGCCGGGGTAGTCCTCCTCGGGGAACGCCTGCTCGGGCGTCGCCGCGGACCCGCGTAGCGTGGCCGGGGGGACCAGGGCGGGGTCGCGCAGGAAGACGATGGTGTGCGGCGCCGGGTGATTCGGGTCCGCCTGTCGCTCCTCGTAGAGCTCAACGAGCTTGTGGATCGAGGCGTTCGCCAGGGCGACGGCGTTGATCGCCGTGCCGCCGGGGACAACAAGAATTCGCGGCGTAGCCATGGTGAGCCTCCCAAGTTCGACAGCAAACGCGGATATAACAAGCATAAGGGCTTGTGTTCGTGCTGGTGGGGAGCCGCTTCGCGGCAATGATCACGTTTGGCGCGTGAATCCTTGATGGTGCGGTCATTTTTTATGTGGCACACTGCGCAGCTGAAATTTCAACCGTCTACTTTCGTGAGCCTGCTCGAGGTTATAGGATGGCGACGATGCTCAAGAAACTTTCCACTAAAACCAGGTGGGCGATCGGCGCGGCGTGCGCCCTCGTCCTCGTTGTCGTCTGCGCCGTCATTGTCTACGCGGCGAACTACTCCGGCCGCGTGCTGCCCGGCACCACCGTCGCCGGGACCGCCGTCGACGGCATGACCCGTGACCAGGTCATCGCTGCCGTCACCTCGCGCGCCGACGCCACGAACGTGACCCTCACCGTCGAAGGCAAGGCCACCACGGCCTCGCTCAACGAAGCCGGTATCACGGTCGACGCCGAGGCCACCGCCGACGAGGCCATGAAGGGGTCCACCTCCCTGCCAGCCTTCGTCGGTGCCCTCTTCTCCGAGCGCACCGTGGAGCCCGTGACCACCGTCTCCGACGACTCCATCAAGAAGCTCGCGGCGACCGTCAACTCCACCCTGACCTCGGAGATGAAGGACGCGCAGGTCATCGTTGCGCCCGACGGTGAGTCCTTCACCGTCACGCCCGCGCAGAAAGGCAACGGCATCGCGCCCGACGAGGTCGCCGCCGCCGTCAAACAGGCCGGCGCCACCCTGACCTCCGTCAGCCAGGACGTCTCCGTCTCCCAGATGGAGCCCTCCATCACCACCGAGGACGCACAGGCCGCCGCCGACAAGGCCAACGCCCTGCTCGATACCGAGATCGAAATCTCCGACGGCATCGACACCTTCCACGCCGAGCGCTCCGACAAGGTCCAGTGGTTCGAATTCCTCACCAAGGACGACGGGAGCCTCGACGAGCCCAGCATCAGCACCGTCAAGGTCGCCGACTGGGTCAACGCCCTGGCGGCCACCACCGACGTCAAGCCCGAAAACCGCGTCGAAAACGTGGACTCCTCCGGCAACGTGCTGACCACCGCCCGCGAAGGCAAGAAGGGCCTGAAGACTAACAACACCGAAGAGATCACGAAGGGCGTCGTTGCCGCGATGAGCGACGGCACCCCCTATGAGGGCCTCTTCCACTACGACGACGTCGAGCCCGGCTCGGAAACCAAGCAGGTCGCCGAAGGCACCGAAAACCTGGTCTATCAGGCCGCCGAGGGCGAGAAGTGGGTCGACATCAACCTTTCTGACGCCTCTGTCACCGCCTATGTTGGCGGCAAGGTTGCGGGCGGTCCGTTCTACATGGTGCCCGGCGCCCCCGACACGCCCACCGTCACTGGAACGTTCCACGTCTATCTCAAGTACGACGTGCAGACCATGCGCGGCGAGAACGCCGACGGTAGCAAGTACGAGACCGAAGGCGTCCCGTGGGTCACCTACTTCACCGGCTCCTACGCGATGCACGGTGCCCCCTGGCGTTCCTCCTTCGGGTGGAGCGGCTACGGCGGCTCCCATGGCTGCGTGAACATGCCCGTTGATGCCGCGAAGTTCATCTACGACTGGACCGACATGGGCGACACGGTGGTCGTTCACTACTGATAGCCCATGCTCGAGCGTCGGGGGCGGGCCGGAACCACGGGGTTCCGGCCCGCCTGCTGTTTGGTGGGTGCGTCTAGGTTCTCGTGGTGGGTGCAACGGATCGCGGTGAAGGAGTTCGCTGTGGTGGGTGTGTCTCGGTTCTCGTGGTGGGTGCGTCTAGGTTCTCGTGGTGGGTGCAACGGATCGTGGTGAAGGAGTTCGTTGTGGTGGCCTGGTGTGGTTTCCCAACAATGTCGCATGCAATTCCCCGATGACTGTTTCAAACTTTGAATTCACTTCGTTGGAATTGCAACGTTTGCGGGGTGTGTTGAAAACTGACCGCCGGGAATTGCATGCGACTTTTGTGTGGACGCGACGCGCCTGCGCGGGGGGCGCTCGCGCGGCGGGCGCACGCGCGGCGGGCGCACACGCGGTAGTCTGCGCGTAACGGTATCGGTCGGGCAGGCCCGACCCCAACGTATGGCAGGTGCTCCATGTTCTTCTCTCGCGATGCTCTGAACCCCGCAGGCAACGGCCTGGGTCCCGACGAGTGGTGGAAGGGCGCGGTCGTCTACCAGCTCTACCCGCGCTCCTTCAAGGATTCCAACGGGGATGGCTTCGGGGACCTCGAGGGGATCCGCTCCAAGCTCGACTACCTGAAATCCCTGGGCGTGGACGTCCTGTGGCTCTCGCCGATCTACACCTCCCCGCAGGCCGACAACGGCTACGACATCGCCGACTACTACGACATCGATCCCATGTTCGGGACGCTCGCGGACTTCGATGCCCTGCTGGACGGCGTCCACGAGAGGGGCATGCGCCTCGTCATGGACCTGGTCGTCAACCACTCCTCCGACGAGAACCCGTGGTTCGTGGAGTCACGCTCCTCGCGGGAGAACCCGAAGCGCGACTGGTACATCTGGCGTGACCCTCGGCCCGGGTGCGTGGGAGGCGAGGCCGGGGCACAGCCAAACAACTGGGGGTCCTTCTTCTCCGGCTCGGCCTGGGCGTGGGACGAGGCCACGGGACAGTACTACCTGCACCTGTTCCACAAGAAGCAGCCCGACTTGAACTGGGACAACCCCGACGTGCGCGCCGCCGTCTATCGCATGATGAACTGGTGGCTCGACCGCGGCGTTGACGGTTTCCGCATGGACGTCATCAACCTGATCTCGAAGGACCCGGGCCTGCCCGACGGCGTCGTCTACCCGGGGCGCGCGTGGGGCGAGGGTTTCCCGCATTTCTCGCAAGGCCCACACCTGCACGAATACCTGGCCGAGATGCGCCGCGAGGTGTTCGACGGTCGCGTCGGCACGATGACGGTCGGGGAGTGCCCGGGCGTGCGCCGCGACAACGTCCTGTTGTTCACGGACCCGGCCCGACGCGAGCTCGACATGGTGTTCCAGTTCGACCACGTCGACCTCGGCCTCGAGGCGGGGAAGTTTCACCCGCGCCCGCTGCGCCCCGGCGAGCTCGCCGACTGCCTGAGCGCCTGGCAGGAGGCCCAGGGCGAGGTCGGCTGGAACAGCCTCTACCTGGACAATCACGACCAACCGCGGGCCGTTAGCCGCTTCGGCGACGAATCGCGCCGCTACGAGTCGGCAACGGCCCTGGCCACCGCCCTGCACATGCTGCGTGGCACGCCCTACGTGTACCAGGGCGAGGAGCTCGGCATGACCAACGGGGCGTTCCACGGCCTCGACGATTTCCGTGATGTTGAGGCGCTGCGCTACTACCACGAGGCCGTGGCGGCGGGGGAGGACCCCGAGGCCGTCCTGGTGGGTATGCGCGCGACCGGACGCGACAACGCGCGCACGCCCGTCCAGTGGGACGCGAGCGAGCACGCCGGCTTCACGGAGGGAGACCCGTGGATTGGCGTCACCCCGAACTATCGGGAGATCAACGCCGCCTCCCAGGTCGGCGACCCTTCTTCCGTGTACGCCTACTATCGCGCGCTCGCGGACATCCGCCACGGCCTGCCGGTGATCGCCTCCGGAAGGTTCGAGAGAATTGCGACCCCCTCGCCTGCGGTCTTCGCCTACCGGCGCACCCTCGGCGAGGCCGTGGCAACGGTCCTCGTCAACCTGTCTTCACAGCCCGTGTCCCTCGGCGAGGCGGCGCGTGGGGTGGTCGGCGAGCTGCTTCTTTCCAACCGCGACCTGCCCGAGGCCAGGCGGGGAGTCCCGGCAGTCCTGGAGCCGTGGGAGGCGCGGGTCTACCTCGCGTGAGGGGCGCGTGGCCCCTGAGTGCTGGCGTATTGTCGTGTACACGTCATGAATCATTTATCCAGAGTGCACTCCAGCGTTGGCGTTGCGCCGTCGTAAGCGAAGTCGATGCGGCATTCGAAGGAGGTCCCTTGGGGGAGGTGCTTGCCGGCGTTGGGGTCGGTGGGGCCTGTACCTACTGTGAGGGTGAAGCGCGTATTCTCCAGTGGACCGATGAAGGGAGGGTCGTTGACCAGGTCCAGTGGTTCAGTGGAGAATGCGAGGGCTCCGCAGGTGCGTTGTCGCGCGGGGTCTGGCGTGCCGGTGCGGCAAGATGCCGCGAAGGCTTCGCTTTCGGTTTGGATCCATTGGGTGAGCTTCTCGCTCGGCTCAATTGTGAAGGGGCTGGTCCACATGTTGGTTCGGATTTCCCCTGCCCCATCGGCCAGGGGGTGCTCGTAGTTGAGCGTCCAGTAGTCGGGGTTCTTGGGGGTGGCTTCCATGCGGTAGCTGCCGGGAAAGAGGAGGTAGGAACCCCGCGGGTTGCTGACCAGGATGTCGCCGATGCGAATGCTGCGCAGGCCGTCCGTGTCGATCACCGTGGTCATCCATCCATACGAAGAGACGTTGATCTTCCACATGCCGAGCTGACCGTTCCTCCGTTTGGTCTCTTCGAATCGCATGTCGAAGTGGTGGGCGTCACTTCTGCTGGCGTTGAAAAGAGCCGTGCCCTCGATCATCGTCGGATTGTTGGGGGCTGCGCGCCCCTCGAAGGTGACTTTCGAGGGGGCGTGCGCGTGTGCGGCATCCGTGAGGAAGTCATGCGAGTTTTTGCCGTCGAAAAGGGTCACGAGTTCGGGGAAGTATCTCACGGCGTCGTTGTACTTTCCGTCTTTGACGAGGTCCATGTAGCGGTTCCATGCATCCAAGGCGGTCAGGTCGGACAGGTACACGTAGTTCGACCAGTATCCGCCTCCTGCGATGGTGGCCACGAGGCCCACGCA
>CATWCG010000106.1:0-6328 GCA_958349165.1 uncultured Actinomyces sp.
TAGATCTCGCGCATCGTGCGCTCGTCCACGATGGAATCCGAGGCCATGCGGCGCAACTCCTGGGAGTTAACCGCGAAGTGCTTGGGGCAGGCGGCGGTCCCCGTCGACTGGATTCCGTCGACGAGGCCCGCGGCCATGCGTCCGGCAAGAATCGGATCCTCGGACAAGTACTCAAAGTTACGTCCGCACAGGGGAGAGCGCTTGATGTTCAGGCCGGGGCCGAGCAGGACGTCGACACCGAGGCCTCGCGCTTCCAGCCCCAGCGCCTCACCCATCTCGCGTGCAAGCTCAGGGTTCCACGTGGCGGCGACAGCGGAAGCCGTCGGAAAGCAAGTCGCCTTCTCGGACTCAGCGATGCCGAGGTGGTCGGCGTCCCCGAGCTGGCGGCGCACGCCGTGGGGTCCGTCGCTCATGACGAAGGAGGGAACGCCTGCCGCCCGGATCGCGCGGGAGTCCCAGGCGCTGGATCCGGAGAGAAGCGCCGCCGCTTGCAGGAGGGTGAGGTCACTAGTGTCCGTCAGTGCTGCGTGTCCCATCGTCGCGAACTGCCTTTCGTGCTCCATCGCGGGTGTCATCAATGACTCTAGTGTGTGCCTTCGCTGCGCTCAGCAACCGACCGTGCGCATGATTTGTCGTTTACTCGGCGTGTTCTGCGTATCCGAGGCCGTTTCTTCCCTGAGATAAGATTGCTCTATGACGAACACCGATGCTCCCGCGCAGGCGCGAAACGAGGCCGGCTCTCCCCGCGCGGTCTTCGTTGACATCGACGGGACGCTGTGCGATTCGCGCCAGCGGGTCCCCGATTCGGCGGTTCGGGCGCTGAGTCGGGTGCGGGAGGGCGGTCACCGCCTGTTCGTGTGCACGGGACGGTCCGTCCCCGAGATCTACCCGCGATTCATCGACCTGGGTTTTGAGGGCGTCGTCGCCGGGGCGGGAGGGTACGCGGCGGTGGGAGATAGCGTCCTGCTGGACGAGCGCATGCCCGCCGAGCACGTCCGAATCCTCACCGCCCTGTGGGAGGAGCTGGGTGCCTTCTACGTGTGGCAGGGCCCGGACCAGATGGGGCCCTCCGAGGGGTACCTCGACTTTTTCGTCCCCAGGGCGGGCGCACACCCCGATGACTGGGTCGAGTACGCCCGCTCGATCACGCCCTTCATCGTGGATATCGACGCCGGGGCGTTCACGAAGGTGACGGCCTACGTGCCGCCCAGCAATGCGTCGATGGAGGCGGTGACGGCGGCGCTGCCGGAGGGCTATCGGGCGATCATCGGCTCCGTGGGCGCGGCGGGGTACGTTCCCTTCGAGATCCTCCCGACCCGCCTGTCCAAGGCGGTGGGCATCAAGGCAGTCTGCGAGCACATCGGTATTCCCCTGTCTGACACCGTGGCGATCGGCGACTCCAATAACGACGTCGAGGCCGTGGCTTGCGCTGCGGTCGGCATCAGCATCGGCGGCGGGTGCGACGACCTGGTTGCGGTCGCCGACATCGTCGCCCCCGGTGTCTGCGAGGACGGCCTGGCGTGGGCGCTGGCCGCGGCCGGCCTGACTGCGCATGACCACACGAGGGGCTCTGGCCTCGGCGATACGCAGTGAGCGGATCGCTCCAGCGCTGGCTGCACCATCCCCTGACCCGCAACTCCGCCTTCATGCACCTGTGGGCGGGGCAGACCGCCGCACAGGTAGGCTTCCAGGTCGGCACTCTCGCGACATCGGCGATCGCAATTAGCGTCCTCCATGCGAGCGAGACGCAGATCGGCGTCCTTTCCGGCTTGCAGACGCTGGCCTTCCTGATCGTCGGGCTCCCCGCAGGAGCGTGGGTGGATGGCTGGCGTAAGCGCCACGTCATGATCGCGGCGAACCTCGCGCGCATCGCAGCGCTCGTCTCCATCCCGATCGCCTACGCCTTTTTCTCTCTCACTATCGCCCACCTCATGGTCGTCGCCGCACTCCTCGGCCTCTCTACCGTCTTCTTCGACGTCGCCTATCAGTCCTACGTGCCGATGATCGCCTCAAAACGCTATATCGGAGCCGCGAACGGGCGCCTCGAGGCCTCCTACCAGGTGGGGCGTGCGGGCGGGCCGGGCTTGGGCGGATGGCTCCTCGGAGTGGTCGCCCCTCCCCTGGCGTACCTGCTGACGGCATCGACCTACGTGTGTTCGACGTGGGCGATCTGGCGTATCCGCACCCCAGAGCCACGTCCCGCCCACACGGGCGCATCACTTCGTTCTCAGATCGTCGAAGGCCTCTCCTTCGTACGCGGACAGCGCCTGCTCTTCCCGCTCTTCTCGTGCATCGCATGCGCAGCGTTTGCGGGGGCGGGTATTCAGGTTCTCCTTCCCATCCTGGTCCTGCGAACCCTCGGCATGAGCGCCACGCAGCTCGGTCTGCTCCTCAGCGCGGGCGCGCTCGGCGGTATCCTCGGCGCTCTCACGAGGCCGGCGTGGATCACGCGCCTGGGAATCGGACGCTGCATCGTCGCAACGAACATCATGGGCGTCTCAGTCCTCCTCGCCCAACCCGCATCCTTCCACGTCCCGTTCGCCGCCGCGTGGGTCATCGCCTGCTCCGGCGTCGTCTCGTCGTATTTCATCACGATCTACAACGTCACCCAAATGAGCCTGCGCCAGGAAATCTGCCCGCCGCGCATGCTCGGCCGCATGAACGCGATCTTCCGCTTCGCGGTCTGGGGCGTCATGCCACTCGGCTCCTTCGCCGCGGGCCTCCTCGCGTCATGGGCAGGCGTCGAGGCGACCATGTATATCTTCACAGCGACCTCAATCGCGGCGGGTATCGCCATGGGCTTCACTCCTGCGGCTCGTATTCGAGGGGCGAGCGCCGCCGACGTCTCATAATGTGACGCGCGTCCGGGAATTATCCGCGCCCCCATCCGCCCGAGCGCGATACCATAAGTGTGAGGCAAACCGCATACGCCAAGGAGGACACCATGAGCACCGCAACGACCATCGTCGAGGCCCTGGGCGGCTGGGACAACATCTCCAACCTGGAAGCCTGCATCACGCGCATTCGACTGGACGCGGCGAACACCGACCTCATCGACGAGGCCAAGCTGCGCGCCGCGGGCGCCTTCGACGTCGTCATCGTCGCAGACGCGGTCCAGGTCGTCATGGGCCCCGACTCCGAGGACCTCGTCGACGAGATGCTCGCCAGCCGGTGACGCTCTCGGTCCGCGCACCCTTCACCGCGCACGTCGTAGCGCTGAGCGACGTGCCCGATCCCGTGTTCGCCAGCGGCGTCGTCGGTGAGGGGTGCGCCCTCGTGCCCACCGCCGCCGATGACTGCATCACCGTGCATTCCCCCATCAACGGCGTCGTCACGAAGCTCAAACCGCACGCTGCGATCGTGACCTCCACGCGCGGCGTCTCGATCCTCGTCCACCTGGGCATCGACACGGTGAGCCTGCACGGCAAGGGCTTCGCCCCCCTGCTCGAGGAGGGCGACGTCGTGACGACCGGCGACCCGCTCATCCACTGGGATCTCACCCCTGTGCGCGACGCGGCCCTCTCCCCCTACGTGCCCATCGTTGTCGTGAGCCCGCCCGGCCTCGCGGCGACGCCTGACGCGCGCGGCAGCCAGGTCTCCGTCCTCGACCCGATTTTCTCCATCGAGGATCCTGTGTAAGGGGACGCGGCACGCGAGGCGACACACGACGAACGAGTAACCCCGCAGTTCACTGTGAACTGCGGGGTTACTGCTTAATGTCCCGAGGTCAGTGTCAGCGCACCGATCCGGTCAGCAGGGCGAAAAGCGAGGTGAGGCGCTCGTTGCTGGGCAGATCCTCGATGAAGACCTCCTCGCCGTCAGAGTCGCACAGGGGCACGCACCAGTTGGGGTATTGGTCCGCGCCGGTACCGGGCATGTTCTGGGGGCGCACGTCTCCCACCGCGTCGACCAGCGAGGCGACGACGAGCTTGGAAGGAACCTTCGCGACGTAGCGGTACAGGCCCTCGACCATCTCGCGCTCGGATGGCTCCGCACCATCGATGCACCCATACTCGTGCAGTCGTGCCGTGACCCGCTCCAGCTCCAGGCGGTCGCCCGCGCGCACGGTCTCGATATCGTCGGTCAGCAGGCCGAGCTCGCTGCGAAGCGTGGTCTGGATGCCGCGGATGTAGCCGAGTGTCGGAGGCAGGTCGTGGATATTGACCGCCGCCAGCGCGCGTTCGCGGTAGTGCTCGGGACGCAGCGGCCAGCCGCCGCCGTCCTTTTCGAACCACACGACCGAGGTACCCAGAACGCCGCGATCACGCAGGTAATCGCGCACCCACGGCTCGACGACGCCCAGATCCTCGCCGATGACGACCGCACCGGCACGCTGGGCCTCGAGCAGGATGACACCCATCATGGCCTCGTGGTCGTAGTACACGTAGGTGCCCTCGGTGGCGGGGCAGCCCTCCGGGATCCACCACAGGCGGAACATGCCCAGGATGTGGTCGATACGCACGGCACCCGCGTTAGCCAGGGCGGCACGAACCATGTCGCGCAGCGGCGTGTAGCCACTCTCCGCGAGGGAACGCGGCGACCACGGCGGCTGGGACCAGTTCTGGCCCTGCTGGGAGTAGACGTCCGGCGGGGCGCCCACGGTCATGCCCGTGGCGAAGAGCTCGGGACGGCTCCACTTCTCGGAGCCATGACCGTGCACGCCCACGGCCAGATCGGCCATGATGCCGATCTCCATGCCGACCTCACGCGCCACCTGCTGGGCGTGAGCGAGCTGCTCAGAGGCGATCCACTGGCACCACTCGTAGAAGTTCACGCGGTCAGCCAATTCGAGGCGCTCAAGTTCGACGCGCGGCGCGGACGAACGCTCAAGATCCTCGGGCAGCTCGATCGTCCCCTCGCGCTCCACGAGAGCACACCACAGCGCATAGTTCGACAGCTCGGATCCGCCTTCTTCGACGAAATGATCAAACTGGGACTGGCGGTGGTAAGAGCGCGGCACAGCGAAGATGATCTCAAGCGCCTTGCGCTTGGCCTCCCACGCACGATCACGGTCGATGAGATCCTCGCGGCTTGCGAACTGGCGCGTCTCCTCGCGCAGCTGCTCGATGGCCTCGCGCGCGGACTGCGGCAGCGCCGCGTATTCCTCAATGGACTCGGGGCGAACGTAGATCTGGTTGAGCCACCGCCGCGACACCGGCAGGTACGGGGACGTCTCCAGCGGAGAAACGGGCTGCGAGGCGTGCACCGGATTGATGAGCAGGAAGTCCGCGCCCTTGTCCGCGCAGACGGCGGCCAGATCGGCCAAGTCTGTAGCATCGCCGATACCCCAGGAGGATGCCGAGCGTGTCGAGTAGAGCTGGGCGTTCACGCCCCACGCGCGCCGGGAGGACTCCAGAATGGGCAGAGAGAGCGCGTTCGGCACGATGATGAGGGTCGCAGACTCGACGCGCCCACCTTCGACGGTGGCGACGAGGCGGTGCCAGCCCAGCGGCAGCCAGTGAGGGACATCGAAGGTCGCGCGACCCACGAGCTCACCGTCGATCATGCGCGGGGGCACGTAGCGATCAATCTGCTCACACTGTCCCTTGCGTCCATCTTCGAGAACCCACTGCACGTGGACCCACGAGCCGTCTGGAACGTGCACGGGGAACAGGTAGCCGCCGCCCTCGCGGGCCACGATCGTCGGAGGCAGGGTCCGACGCCACTCGCGCTCCTCGGTCAGTTGCATCGCATGGTCGACGTCTCCCACCGTGGACGATTCGTTGAGGGGAAGGCCGAGGGCGCCGAGAACCTTGAGAAGGGTTGGGGCGCCGACGCCCACCCAATTCCCATACCAGTCCCAGAAGCCGGTTGCGACGCCGTTGGCATCGGCGATACGGCGCAGCTGATCGATATTGTCTGATGCGGGGGAATGGATATCCACGGAAACTAGCTCTCTACGTTGTGGGCTGGAAACATCTCAATTTTATGCGTGGGCTCGCTGTGACAGAGCCTCCACTGGCGTGTCATGGGCCACGGATTGAATCGAGGCGATCATCGCGGTCGCAATATCGTCGGAGTCTGCCCCGCACACGATCTGAACAACGTCGCCTGAACGCACGACGGCCAACACGCCGTCGACGCGCAGCGCAGCTTCGTCGACTGCCCGCTGAGTCTTCACCTGAACACGGATGCGCATTGTGCAAGGTTCGACCTCAACGATATTGAGGTATCCACCCAGCGCGTCGATAAGCGTCTGTTCGATCGCCATCGGAGCCCCTTTCACGCTGTCGAAATTTTGCGATTCGAGTCACATAGTAGATGTGACCTGCGCAAAAGGCAAGTGGTGTCCGCAACATGGGCACAGCTCCCGTCAAGCCCTCCACAC
>CATWCG010000107.1:0-6285 GCA_958349165.1 uncultured Actinomyces sp.
GCCGCTGAGAGAGAGGGACCAGCCATGACAGAGAACGTGTCGCGCGTGCAACGGGACAGCAAAATCCCCGTTGTGAACCTGCCGAACGCGCTGACCATGGCGCGTCTGGTGCTGGTGCCCATCTTCGTCATTCTCGCCCTGCAGAATGCGTGGGCCCCCCGCTGGGCTGCCTTCGTCGTGTTTGCGCTCGCGGCGATCACGGATCGCTTCGACGGCCAGCTTGCGCGCTCGTGGAACCAGATCACCGACTTCGGGCGTATCGTCGACCCGATCGCGGACAAGGCCCTGACGCTGTGCGGCTTCGCGGTCCTGTCGTGGCTGGGCTACCTGCCCTGGTGGGTGACGGCCCTGATCGCCGTGCGCGAGCTGGGTATCACCGCGATGCGCGGATTCTTCCTGCGTCGCGGCGTTGTCGTCTCCGCGAACAATGCCGGCAAGCTCAAGACCTTCATGCAGATCATCGCGCTGGGGACCCTGCTCATCCCGTGGGAGCATTTCTTCGCGATGGAGCCGAGCCACCAGTGGTGGGTTGTTCTCCTGATCCGCCTGGGCCAGGCGCTCGCGGGCGTTGCCCTGGCACTGACGATTTACTCCGGGATTGGCTACATCGTCGAGGGCGTGCGCCTCATGCGCGGGACTCCGGTCGGCCACAGCGATGAGGACGAGCGCGATGATTCTTCTTCGTCGGGCTCGCCTCTGGCTGGCCAGCACGTTCAGGCTTGAGTCCGGGTGACGCAACCCATACGCGAATTGAACGTCTGGTGGAATAGTCTCTGTTTCGGGCTCGTTACATGGGTATACAGACAACTCCTGGCGTGCGCGCGCCGGGTGACACCGGTCCGATGCGCGAACTTTCGATGCGTCCACTGATCAAGAACGGCTACAGTAACGATATGGATAAGACACTGAGCGAAACCCCGCTGCTGCGCAGCGAACTCGGCGATGTTCTGCGCGGCATCCGCCAGCGCCAGGGTCGAACCCTGCGCGAAGTCTCCTCCGAGGCGCAGGTCTCCCTCGGCTACCTCTCCGAAGTGGAGCGCGGCCAGAAGGAAGCCTCTTCCGAGCTTCTCGAAGCGATCACCTCGGCCCTGCGCGTCCCGCTGTGGTTTGTGCTGCGCGAGGTCTCCGAGCGTATGGCGATCATCGACGGCGCCGTTATTCCTGACGCGGTGCCCGACGAGCTCGTGCCCGTCACGCTGATCTCCTGACGACGCGTGAAGCACTCCGAGTTTTACGAGGCGGTCGAGGCGACCTTCGGGTCGGCCCTCGGCCGCTCCTATGTATCCGACTTATATCTCGCGTCTCTGGGGGCCACCGCTCGTGACGCGCTGGCCGCCGGCGCGAATCCGGACGAGGTCTGGGCGCGGCTATGCGAGGAAACCGGGCGCGAGGATGCGCGGTGGATTCACCGCATCGATCCTCGCGAGCGAGGGCGCTGAGGGCGCTGACGACTCCCTTGCGCTGAGCGCGCGGCGACGCGCGCGGGCGTGCCTGTGCCATGTTGGCGCCGGGCCTCGGCGTGTCGGCGCGATATCGAACATCTGTTCCATCTAAGCTGATGGGCGACGAAGGCTCCGCGCGTGTCGTCCACAGGGAGGGGGCGCGCGGGACGCAGATGACGATGGCCGGTCGCATACTCGTCATGGCGCCTCGGAGAGGGGCGTCATCCAGGCCAGGACACCCGCAGGCCGGAGAGGCCGCAGACGAAAGGATCACCATGGCAGCCCGTAAAGCACCCGCGGCAAAGACCGTCACCAATGATCGAAACAAGGCGCTCGAAGTCGCTCTGTCTCAGATCGACAAGCAATTCGGTAAGGGCTCCGTCATGCGCCTGGGGGACGATAACCGTCCCCCCGTCCAGGTGATCCCCACGGGTTCCCTCGCCCTCGACGTCGCCCTCGGCATCGGCGGCCTGCCGCGCGGTCGCGTCATCGAAGTCTACGGTCCGGAGTCCTCCGGTAAGACCACGGTCGCCCTGCACGCCGTCGCCAACGCCCAAAAGGCCGGGGGCAATGCCGCCTTCATCGACGCCGAGCACGCCCTCGATCCCGTCTATGCTCGCGCCCTCGGCGTGGACACCGACTCCCTCCTGGTCTCTCAGCCCGACACGGGTGAGCAGGCCCTCGAGATCGCCGACATGCTGATCCGTTCGGGCGGCATCGACATCATCGTCATCGACTCCGTCGCGGCGCTCGTGCCCAAGGCGGAAATCGAAGGCGAGATGGGCGACTCGCACGTCGGCCTGCAGGCGCGACTCATGAGCCAGGCCCTGCGTAAGATCACGGGCGCCCTGTCCGCGACCGGCACCACTGCGATCTTCATCAACCAGCTGCGTGAAAAGATCGGCGTGTTCTTCGGTTCCCCCGAGACGACGACCGGCGGCAAGGCCCTGAAGT
This sequence comes from uncultured Actinomyces sp., assembly GCA_958349165.1. Taxonomy (GTDB): domain Bacteria; phylum Actinomycetota; class Actinomycetes; order Actinomycetales; family Actinomycetaceae; genus Pauljensenia. The sequence continues at coordinate 2,397 of CATWCG010000107.1, forward strand.
TCTACGCCTCGGTGCGTATCGACGTGCGCCGCATCGAGACCCTCAAGGAGGCCGGTTCCCCGGTCGGCAACCGCACTCGGGCCAAGGTCGTCAAGAACAAGATGGCGCCGCCCTTCAAGCAGGCCGAATTCGACATTGTCTACGGCAAGGGCATCTCCCGCGAGGGCTCGATCATCGACATGGGCGTGGAGGCCGGCATCGTGCGCAAGTCGGGCTCGTGGTTCACCTACGGGGATGACCAGCTGGGCCAGGGCAAGGAAAACGTGCGCCAGTTCCTGGTGGATAATCCGGAGCTCGCCAACGAGATCGAACACAAGATTTTGGTCGCTCTGGGCATCACCGACGCCCCCGAGGCGGACAAGGGGGCCTCAGACGCTCCCGAGGTCGACCCCGACGAGGACGCGGGCTTCTGAGTCGTGGTCCGATACCTGGATCCCGACGAGCATCCGGAGCTGGGGGAGGAGCGGCGTCGTCGTTCCTCCCCGGGTGAGCGGCTCGCGCGGGCTCGTGAGCGCAACGCCGCCCTGACGGGCACCGAGGCCATCGAGGCTGCCAGGGAAGTGGCGCTGCGCAAGCTGGACGCGCGTGCCTGCTCCCGCGCCGAGCTCTCCGGCGCCATCGAGGCGCGAGGCTTCAGCGCGCAGCTGGCCTGTGAGGTCGTGGACCGTCTCGAGGCGGTGGGTCTGGTCGACGATCAGGCCTATGCGGATGCGCTGGTGCGTGCGCGTTTTGCGGGCAGCGGCGCCTCCGGGCGCGCGCTGCGTGAGCTCCTTGTGCGCAAAGGCCTGGACGCTCCCACGATCGAGCGCGCGTTGTCACAGATCGATCGGGAGGACGAAGCCGAGCGCGCCGCGCAGCTCGTCGAGCGCAAGCGCCGCGCCCTGGCGGGTGTCCCTCGTGACACGGCCTACCGTCGACTGAGCTCCATGCTCGCGCGCAAGGGCTATTCCCCGTCCGTGGCGTCCGCGGCCGTGCGCGAGGCCCTCGACGCCTGGGGCGACGAGGACGATCATGCAGAGGAGGAGTGGCAGTGGGGACTGTAAGCGTCATGGGTGACGAGCAGGTCGCGACGCTGATTGCTGATCTGGCGCGACGCGGTCTGTCGATCGCGACGGCGGAGTCTTTGACGGGCGGTGGCCTCGTCGCTCGCCTCGTCGATGTTCCCGGCGCGTCTCACGTTGTGCGCGGCGGCGTGTGTACCTACGCTGTCGACACGAAGGCCTCGGTGCTGGGCGTGTCGGAGAGCCGGCTGGCGCTCACTGGGCCGGTCGACGAGCAGGTGGCCCGCCAGATGGCTGCGGGGGCACGGTCTCTGTTCGGGGCCTCGATTGGCTTGTCGACGACGGGCGTGGCCGGTCCGGGACCCGCCGACGGCTTCCCGGCGGGAACCGTGCACATCGCGTGCGCGCATCCGGCGGGGGTGGAGCACCGCCTCCTCCACCTGGAGGGCGATCGGGCGCAGGTGCGCGCGGGAGCTATCGATGCCGCGCTGGCCCTGTTGCGTGACGTGCTCGACTTCTCTGGCGTGAGCGCGCGCGAGTAGACTGTATGCGATGAATACGACGACTCAGCGGGCCGACGCCCTGCCCCGCACCTATGCGGTGCGCACGCTCGGCTGCCAGATGAACGAACACGATTCCGAACGCATGGCGGGCCTGCTCGAGCAGGCCGGCCTCGTCCCCGTCGATACTGTCCCCGAAGCCGCCGCGCGCGCAACCGACGCCGGTGACATGGGAGCCGACGTCGTCGTCATCAACACCTGCTCCGTGCGCGAAAACGCCGCGACCCGCCTGTTTGGCAACCTCGGCCAGCTCGCCGCCGTCAAGCGCGAGCGCCCCGGGATGCAGATCGCGGTCGGCGGATGCCTCGCCCAGCAGATGCGCGACGGCATCGTCGCCAGGGCTCCGTGGGTCGATGCCGTCTTCGGCACCCACAACATCGACGTGCTTCCCGCGCTGCTACGCCGCGCCGAGCACAACAGCAAGGCTGCCGTCGAGATCGAGGAATCCCTGAAGGTCTTTCCCTCGACCCTGCCCACCCACCGCGAGAGCGCCTTCGCGGCGTGGGTGTCGATCTCCGTGGGCTGCAACAACACGTGCACCTTCTGCATCGTGCCGCACCTGCGCGGCAAGGAGCGTGATCGTCGCCCCGGCGACATTCTCGCTGAGGTCGAGGCCGTTGCCTCGCAGGGTGCCATCGAGGTGACCCTGCTGGGCCAGAACGTGAACTCCTACGGTGTGGGATTCGGCGAGCGCGGCGCCTTCGCGGATCTGCTGCGCGCGGTCGGCCGCGTCGATGGCATCGAGCGCGTGCGCTTCACCTCCCCCCACCCGGCCGCCTTCACCGACGACGTCATCGCTGCGATGGCGGAGACCCCCACGGTCATGCCGAGCCTGCACATGCCGCTGCAGTCGGGCTCGGACGCGATCCTGCGTCAGATGCGCCGCTCCTACCGCCGCGATCGTTTCATGGGCATTCTGGAGCGCGTGCGAGCCGCCATCCCCGAGGCGGCGATCACGACGGACATCATCGTCGGCTTCCCTGGCGAGACGGAAGAGGATTTCCAGGCGACCCTCGAGGTCGTGGAACAAGCGCGTTTCACGTCGGCCTTCACCTTCCTGTACTCGCGTCGCCCCGGCACGCCCGCGGCCGACCGCGAGGACCAGGTACCCGACGATGTCGCCCTCGAGCGCTACCAGCGTCTCATCAAGCTTCAGGAGCGCATCTGCGCTGAGGACAACGCGGCCCTGGCTGGCACCGAGGTCGAGATTCTCGTCTCCGAGGGGGACGGACGAAAGGACGGTGCCACCCAGCGCATCTCGGGCCGCGCCCGCGACAACCGCCTGGTGCACGTGGCCCTGCCCGAGGGGTTGAGTGAGGCTGATCGCCCGCGCCCGGGCGACATGATTCGCGCGACCGTCACCTACGGGGCCCCGCATCATCTGATCGCCGACTCGGGCGCCCAGGGCGGCCTCTTCGAGGTGCGCCGCACCCGCGCCGGCGACGTGTGGGAGGCGCGCCAGGCCTCGCCCGAGCCCGAGACCGCCGTGTCCCTGGGGATTCCGACGCTTCGCGTGGGCGCCTCGCGCTGAGGAACGACGCCCGAAGCAGCGCCCTGGCCTGAGAGAGTCCAGGCGGGGGCCGCGTCGCGCCGGGCTGGTTGCCCGTGGGAATTGCCCTCGCGCAGCGATGTTCTGCACGTTTGCGCACGACCGATGCGAAAAATCGGGAAAATGTCGCACTCAAATGCATGTAAGACGTGCGTCTCGAGAGCTACCTTTGAGTCGTGGCGGTCGTCACGATGTTGAGGCGATCGGCATGCGGGAGCACTCTCGGTAGTGCGGGTCGATTCGAGCCCCCCTATGCGACCCGTGGCCCCACCACGCAGGCGGAATGCGCTGCGCCGTCGCATGTAGTCGGCGTACACTCACCGAGAGTGCCCCGCTCCTCCACGAGGAGCGGGGCACTGAGGTTATTGAACCGCGGGTGGTGAGATTACTCGGCGGAGGCCTCATCGAAGAACGACGGCACCTCCTGGGCAGCCGACACGCCGATGATCAGGCCGCGGCGCAGCATGGCGTGAATCTGGCGATCCGACAGGCCCTCTCCGACGAAGAAACGGGACGCGGCGACCAGGATCCAGCCATCCTCGGACTCGATGGGAAAAACCGTGGGCTGCAGGTGCTCGGTGTTCCAACGATTCGCGATTGCCTGCAGGGAGGCCTCGGTGTGGCCTTCGCCCACGGGCAGGATGCGCGTCTCGATCTGCGCCCAGGCGGCGTCGGCGGGTTCGCGGTGCACCTGGAAGGGGATGTCCTCCAGCTGCGTGAAGGCGATGAACTCGCTGGAGCCGTGCGGCAGGCCGTCGCCCTCGAGGATGGCCTCGATG
>CATWCG010000108.1:0-6269 GCA_958349165.1 uncultured Actinomyces sp.
CGACAACCGCGAGGGCCGCGACAACCGCGAGGGCCGCGACAACCGCGAGGGCCGCTCCGCGCGCGGCGGCGAGGACAACCTCGCGCCGATTGCCGGCATCCTCGACATTCAGGAAAACCACGCCTTCGTGCGCACCTCCGGCTACCTGCCCGGCCCGAACGACGTCTACGTGACCCTCGGCAACGTGCGCCGCTGGGGCCTGCGTGCCGGTGACGCCGTGGCCGGCGCCGTGCGCCTGCCCCGCGAGGGCGAGCGTCAGCGCCAGAAGTACAACGCCCTCGTGCGCGTGGACTCGGTCAACGGCATGACGGTCGAGCAGGCGCAGGCGCGCCGCGAGTTCGGCAAGCTGACCCCCGTCTACCCCTCCGAGCAGCTGCGCATGGAGACCTCGCCCAAGGCCTTCACACCCCGAGTCATCGACCTGGTCGCCCCCGTGGGCAAGGGGCAGCGCGGCCTCATCGTTTCCCCGCCCAAGGCCGGCAAGACGATGGTCATCCAGCAGATGGCCAAGGCCATCGAGCTGAACAACCCCGAGGTGCACCTCATGGTCGTCCTGGTGGACGAGCGCCCCGAAGAGGTCACCGACATGCGCTCGATCGTCAAGGGCGAGGTCATCGCCTCCACCTTCGACCGTCCTGCCTCCGACCACACGACCGTCGCCGAGCTGGCCATCGAGCGCGCCAAGCGCCTGGTCGAGCTGGGCCAGGACGTCGTCGTGCTCCTCGACTCGCTGACCCGCCTGTCGCGCGCCTACAACCTCGCGGCGCCCGCCTCGGGCCGTATCCTCTCCGGCGGCGTCGACGCCTCGGCCCTGTACCCGCCGAAGAAGTTCTTCGGTGCGGCCCGCAACATCTCCGAGGGTGGCTCGCTGACCATCATCGCCTCCGCCCTGGTGGAGACAGGTTCGAAGATGGACGAGGTCATCTTCGAGGAGTTCAAGGGCACCGGCAACATGGAGCTGCGCCTGTCGCGCCAGCTCGCCGAGCGCCGCATCTTCCCCGCGATCGACCTCAACGCGTCGGGCACCCGCCGCGAGGAGCTGCTCTTCAAGCCCGAGGAGCTGCGCATCATGTGGAGGCTGCGCCGCGTCCTGGGCACCCTCGATCAGCAGCAGGGCCTCGAGCTGGTCCTCGACAAGCTCAAGGAGACCCAGTCCAACGCTGAGTTCCTCATGCTCGTCCAAAAGACCACGCCCTCCGAGTGATCGGAGCGTAGGAGGCGGGGCGAGTGGCGAGAGCCGCTCGCCCCGTTTTCTGATGAGGCGCACCTGCTCATACCGGACAACTGATAAGGCCTGTGCCAGAATTGGCGCATGGTGAACACGACACCGAGTGTGGCCAGTACGCGGGTGGAACGGGGTGTCTCGCGCCGATCATGGAGCGCTGCGCGCGGACTTCTGCGCCTCGTTGTCGGTCTTTTCCTCTTGCTGACGGCTCCCCTTCAGCTGGCAATCGCCATCTACGATCAGGTCCATCACGGGATGGGGGCCGCGGTTGACTGGCCGAATTGGAGCGGCTGGGTCATGGCGCTATGCGGAATCGGCGTGCTGTGGAGCGGAGTCAGCCGGCGGCGCTCGGGGCGTCAGAAGATGACGACGATTGCGCAGACATGGGAATCCTTGGAAAAGCAGCGGGCGCAGGTCGAGCGCGTCTTCTCCGCGCTCGTTCGCGCCGGGCACTACGAGAGCGGACTGACGGCGCGCTATGAGTATGCCCGAGCCGAACGCGTCAGGGTTGGCGCTCGAATCGAGGAGTACAGGTCGCCGGGTTTCCTCGCGTCGCTCAGCGAGGCATCCGCAGGCGCGGGGGATGAGATTTTGTCTGAGATGACTCGCCTGGCGGACGCGGATACCGCGATCATGGCGGCGCACGACTTGTTCGCGTTCGCGCCCGGCTGGCGCACCGTCTGGGATAACGAGATTGGCCCGCTCATCGAGGACTTGGACGTCCTCGATGACGTCGCAGACACCCTCGAAGCGATCGTCATGGACCCGCACCTTCTGAAGGACATCGAGGCTTTCCGAGAACATCTGGGGGATGACAAGGACACGGTGATCAACCTCGGAGAACGCCTCGAGGACAGGCAGCTCGATCCTGCCCAGGCGCTGGAAGAACTCGACCGGATAGCCAACGAGGCGCGAGGGCGCACCGCCGAGCTCATCGAGGCGACTCTCGCCGCCGATGCCTCGCCGCAGGGACGCGCACGCTTCGCGCGATGGAAGAGTGCGGGAATCAGCCTGACCGCGGTTAATGCGGAGTACGACAGGGCCTACTGGAGCGCGGAGGCAGACGCTGACGTCGAGTACAATCCGGCAGCCACGATCCGACTGATCGCAAACTCAGCAGGCATTGACCTGAACGGGCTGCCAGCCCCGGCGACCGGTGTCCTGACGGCTGGCCGCTCATCCATCTATCTGCTGCCGATGTATCTTGATCGATACCTGACTGGCGAGGTGGATGCGGAGGGCGATGGCTGGTCCTCGGACTGAGTGGTAGCGAGGGTCACTTGCGCCGTTGCTGTGTCTCGAAAACGCTTGTGCCACCGTGCGTGAGCCTGACCGTCATGTCAGAGTGAAGGTATGACGTCTTAGGCGAGCGATGCAATGAACACCGGTTTCGAGGGACGTGGATCCCGGAGCGTGAGCCTCAGCGCACGCGGTTTTCTGTGAGTCATGGTGGGGCTTCTCAGGATCGGGCTCGTCCTTGTCCTTCTGATGACATCACAGTGCTGAGCGGATGGGGGCGAAACATGCCAGAGTGGAGCCATGACGCCAGTGACAAACACTCCGATGAACAACGCCGCCACCCCCGGCGAGCTGTCACCCAGCGCGCGCGGTCGTATGCGCCTCGGAGTGGGCCTGGCCCTGTTCCTCGTGGCCCCCGCGTGGCTCGGCATCGCTTCACTGGTGGGCGTGTCGCGCGCGATCCAGTGGCCCGCCTGGTACGCGTGGGTGGCCTCGATCGTGGGCGTTGTCGTCCTGGCGCGTGGCGCGATGCTGCGGCGCCGCGCGCGTGAGGGTGCGCAAGCGGCCATCCGGGGGTGGGATGACGTAGAGCGGCACCATGCGTCGGTCGAACTCGCTGTCGCGACGCTCCTCGCAAGTGGGCGCTACGAGCGTGGCGTGACCGCGCGCTACCAGGCCGCCCGCGCGCAGCGCGAGAGGGCGCGAGCCGTGATCGCCTCGTGTGGTGCGTTATCTGTCCCGGCGACGCTGAGCGCGGCGACGTCGCGGAGCGTGGAGCGGGCCGTCGCAAGCTTTCCCTCGCTGATGGATGCCGACGCGGCGATGATGGCCGCGTGCGAGTTCTTCGATCGCGGTCCCAATTGGCGGCGGATATGGGACAACGAGATGGGCGTCGTCTTTGAGGACCTGACTGTTATTGAGACCATCACGGACTCCATCCAGTGGCGCAGCAGGGTGCCGATGGTGAGGACCATGGTCGCCTCCCTTGTCGAGTGGATGGATCAGCAACGCCTGGCCGTCATCGGCATCGGAGAGAGCCTTGATCGCGTAGCGATTACTCCCGCGCAGGCCCTGGAGCGCCTCGACGCCATCGCCGACGAGGCCAGGGTGCGTTTGGTGGGACTCATCGAGGCGGAGCTCGCCTCCGACACGTCGATGCTTGGGCGCAGGCGCTACAAGCGCTGGCGCACTGGGGCAGGGGAAAAGCTGCGCACGAACGAGACTCGCTACATCGGCGCGTACCGTATCGCTGGCGTGACGTACTCCTACGATCCCGCCCGGGCGATTCGCCTGACGGCAAACAGTGCGGGTATCGATCTTGGGGGAAGCGCGGCCCATTCAACCGCGCGTTTCGTGGCGTTCAACGCCGAGGTCTACGTGCCTCCCGCGTACCTTCACCGCTACCTCGTGTGGGACGGGATGTCGCGGTACGGCCTCTCGCGCGCGACCTACCTGACGTCGGCGGCGAACATTGGTCCGCACAGGAACGAGATCGCGTTCTAACCGAGGCCGGCGCCTTGTCTTCCAACTAGCGGGCACGGGGACGATGGTTGGGCTTCGCCCATAGCCGATCTCACGCCCATGGGGAGGGGCCGTCGTTGAAGCTGATGGGGCGCTGTGCGATAATGACGTGTCGGCTTACCGGTTCACCGGCATGCCCCAGGCGCTGCTCGCGCGCTGGAGGGCGAGCCCCCGCCAGATGCGGGGGACGCTGCATGTCCGGACCCGGAGCACCAAACGATCCAGGAGAATTCCATGCGTAAGGGCATTCACCCCGAATACGTGGACACCGTCGTGACCTGCACGTGCGGCAACTCGTTCCACACCCGTTCCACGATCACCTCCGGCGAGATGCGCGTGGACGTGTGCTCGGCCTGCCACCCGTTCTACACGGGCAAGCAGAAGATCCTCGACACCGGCGGCCGCGTCGCCAAGTTCGAGGCTCGCTACGGCAAGCGCGTGCGCCCCTCCAAGTGAGGGTGAGCGGCTAGCTCGACGGCGGTGTCGTCGGCCTGACGGCTGGCGACGCCGCCGCATTTTTAGATTCTGAGTAGGACAAGGATGTGGTGAATCGTGGCCTCGACGGATGAGCTTGGAGCTTTGGGTCCGCTGCTGGAGGAGTACGCGCAGGTCGAGGCGCAGATGGCGGATCCGGCGACCCTCGCCAACCAGCAGCTGATGCGCCGCGTGGGCAGGCGATACGCCGAGCTCGGGCGCGTCAAGGCGGCCGCTGATCGACTGAGCGCGGCCTCCGGCGACCTTCAAGCCGCCCGCGAGCTCGCAGCCGAGGACCGCTCGTTCGCCGAGGAGATCCCCGCCCTCGAAGCGGAAGAAGCCGCCGCGCATGAGGCGCTCGTCACGATTCTCGTCCCGCGCGACCCCGAGGACGCCATGGACGTCATCCTCGAAATCAAGGCCGGTGAAGGCGGCGAAGAATCCGCGCTTTTTGCCTCCGACCTGGCGCGTATGTACGGGCGCTACGCCGAGGCGCACGGCTGGAGCGTCACCGAGATGAGCGCGACCCACACGGAACTGGGGGGCTTCAAGGACATCACCCTGGCGATCCGCGCGAAGGGAACGCCCGCCCCCGACGAGGGCGTGTGGGCGCACCTGAAGTACGAGGGCGGCGTCCACCGCGTCCAGCGCGTGCCCGTCACCGAATCGCAGGGCCGCATCCACACGAGCGCCGTCGGCGTGTTCGTCATGCCCGAGATCGAGGATGACAACGAGATCGTCATCGACCCGGGCGACCTGCGCATCGACGTCTACCGCTCCAGCGGCCCCGGCGGCCAGTCGGTCAACACGACGGACTCCGCCGTGCGTATCACCCACATTCCCTCCGGCATCGTCGTGTCGATGCAGAACGAGAAGTCGCAGCTGCAGAACAAGGAGGCCGCCCTGCGCGTCCTTGCCTCGCGCCTCGCGGCGGAGGCTCGCGCGAAGAGGGAGGCCGAGGCCTCGGCCCAGCGCCTCTCGCAGGTGCGCACCGTGGACCGATCCGAGCGCATCCGCACGTATAACTTCCCGGAGAACCGCATCGCGGACCACCGCACGGGCTTTAAGGCCCACAACCTCGACGCTGTCCTGTCGGGCGCGCTCGACCCCGTCATCGCATCGTTGCAGGAGGCCGACGAGGCCGAACGCCTGGCCGCCGCGGCGAACGCATGAGCGCGCAGGCGATGGGGACGTGGGAGGTTGCGTCGGCGCGCTCGTGGGCGCGCGCACGCCTGGCCGAGGCCGGGGTCGCCTCCCCGGACGCCGACGTGCGTGAGCTCCTCGAGTGGGCGTGTGACGCCTCCTCGCAGTGGGCCCTGCCGACCCACCTCGATGAGGACCAGGAGGAGAAGTTCCGCGCCGGCGTGAGCGAGCGCGCCCTACGCATCCCCCTCCAGCACGTCACCGGCCGGATGTACTTCCGGTCGCTCACCCTGCTGTCGGTCCCCGGCGTCTTCGTCGTGCGCCCCGAAACGGAGGTCCTTGCCGGGCTCGCCATCGACGAGGCCGCGGCGGCCGTGGCCACCAGGGGCGAGGCCCGCGTCGTCGACCTGTGCACCGGCTCGGGCGCCATCGCCCTCGCGGTCGCCACCGAGTCCCCCCGCACCGAGGTCTGGGCCGTGGAGAAGGAACCCGATCCTTTCGCGCTTGCCTGCCTCAACCGCGACCGCGTCGGCGCCCGCGGCCTCCACCTCGAGCGCGGCGACGCCACGCTCCCCGCGACGCTGGACTTCCTCGACGGCCTCGTCGACGTCGTCGTCACGAATCCCCCCTACGTGCCCGCCGACGAGATGCCCACCCAGCCCGAGGC
>CATWCG010000109.1:0-6254 GCA_958349165.1 uncultured Actinomyces sp.
CGCGCCACAGCTTCCCCGCGCCCGTGAAGGGGGAGGGGATCGGTCGGTCGGTGGTACGCGCGGGTGCGTGGGTGGTCATGATTCCTTCTTCGTGTGTCGTGTCTGGGTTCGTGGGGCCGGGGCCTCGGCGTCGGCCTCGGGACGAGGCCGGGGCCGGCTCATCGGGGTGGGCGTTGGTTGCGCTCACTCGGCGTCGGCGTGGGAGGTGATGCGCTCGAAGACGTCTTCGAGGTCCTCGTTGTCGGCGACGACCTGCTCGGTCGGCGCGTCCAGTAGGACCTTTCCGGCGTCGATGATGACGATGCGATCGGCTTCCTTGCGGGCCTCGGTCAGGTAGTGCGTGGCGAAGAGGAGCGTGCGGCCCTCCGCGGCCTCGGCGTGCATCGTGTCCCAGAACGCGCGCCGCGCCAGGGCGTCCATGCCGGCCGTGGCCTCGTCGAGGATCAGGAAGTCCGGGTTGCCGGACAACGCGAGGGCGAGTCGCACGCGCTGCACCTCGCCGCCGGACAGCTTGTTGAGCGGGCGCTTGGCGAGCTTGGTCAGGTTCGTGCGCTCGAGGAGCTCGTCGGTGGGGATCGGGTTGGCGTGCATCGCGGCGACCAGGTCGATCGTGTTGCGGACCTTCCCGTCGCGCGGCAAGGCCCCGGACTGGAGCATGGCACCCACGAGCGAGCGGCGCACGGCCTCGCGCGGGCTCATCCCGTAGACGCTGATGTCGCCCTGCGTGGGCGTGGCCAGGCCGAGGACGATGTCCAGGAACGTGCTCTTGCCTGCGCCGTTGACGCCGAGGAGCGCCACGATCTCGCCGGGCATGAGGGTCAGGCTGACGCCGCGCAGCGCGTCGACGTGGCCGAAGGACTGGTGGATGTTCGTCGCCTGAAGGGCGGGAGTTGCTTCTGCGTTCATGACTGCCAGTCTGCGCGCGTTTATGAGGGGCCGGAAGTGCCCTTTGATGCAGGTGGTGCCATGACAAATGTCAGGGGGCGCGGGTGCGGGCGCGCGTCTTGCCTCGTTGGGTGCGCGGGTGCGCGGGGCGCGCGTCTTGCCTCGTTGGGCTAGCTCGGTTTCGCATGTAATTCCCCCGCATCCGGTCAACGAGCTGCACGGGGGTAGTGTCCCCTCCCGAAAGTCGCATGCAATTCCCCCGAGGTAGTTTTCTGCGACGCCCCAAAACGTTGGAATTGCAACGGTAGTATTTCAATGTGTGAAAGGTTTACAGGGAAATTGCATGCGAAATCGTATCGGTTGGTCGTTGTCGTGGCTCGCGCACCCGTAACCGCGCACGTGGGCCCGCTAATACGAGCGCGGGCCCTCTGATCCGCACCTTAACCCCCTAATACGAGCGCGGGCGGCCCCGCCCAGACGCGGAATAGCGGGTTAGCGTGCGATATTGCGGGTTAGCGCTCGCAATAGCGGGTTCGCATGCGAGCTCCATGCGGCCAGGCATCGTTGTGTCCGCAACGCAGGCCACCTCGCCAACAGCAGCCTGTCAACGATTTTCGCCGAGGTGGTCTGCGCAGTGGACGCCACGCCACCTCGAGCCGCGACTTCACCGCCCCGAACCGTGACCTCACCGCCACCAAACGGGGGGAATTGCACCATTAGAGGTGCGACACGCCGACGACACGCCGAAGGGAGGCTCCTAATGGTGCAAAACCCCCATCGCCACCGGTGCAGCGAGCGTCGGTGGGCTCGGGCCAGGCCACGGCGCCCGCGGGGGGAACCGGGGTGAGCGCCAGATTAGTTTCGCACGTAATTTAACTCGGTCATTTTTCGAGATGGCCCACAAACGTTGCAATTCCAACGGGCGGATTTCAAAGTCTGAAATATGTGGAGGGGAATTACGTGCGACATTGGTGACCGGCGGGCATGACTGATCAGTGCACAGCCACATGGCAGACCGGACGTACACCCAGCCGCGGGAAAGAGACAGCGAGGGGCCCGAAGCGTTGCGCCTAGGGCGAGATGGCACGCAGGAGAGACAGCAAGGGGCCTGAAGCACCGCGCCTCGGGCGAGACAGCACGCGGGCGAGACGGCAAAGGGCCCGAAGCGCCGCGACGGGCACACCAAGCAGCCCGGCCCGCCAAGCAGCCTGGCCCGACTAGGCAGGCAACTCACCGCCCGAAGCGCGGGCACAGCAAACAGCAAGGGGCCCGAAGCGCCGCAGCGCTTCGGGCCCCTCGCGTGCGTCAGACGCTCACAGGTTGAGCTGAATGTTGCGGCCGGGGACGGCCTCGATCAGCTCACGCGTGTAGTCCTGGACCGGGTTGTTGAACAGCTCGTCCGTCGAGTTGGCCTCGACGAGCTTGCCCTTCTCCATGACGATGACGTCGTCGGCGATCTGGCGGACAACAGCCAGGTCGTGCGTGATGAACAGGTAGGACAGGCCCAGCTCCGCCTGCAGGTCGTTGAGCAGGTACAGGATCTGATTCTGCACCAGCACGTCCAGGGCGGACACGGCCTCGTCCAGGACGATGACCTCCGGGTTGAGCGCGAGAGCGCGCGCCACGGCCACGCGCTGACGCTGGCCGCCCGACAGCTCGTTCGGGTAGCGGCGCATGGCGCTGCGCGGCAGGGCCACCATGTCGAGCAGCTCGGCGGCGCGGGCGATGCGCAGCTTCTTCGGGTTCAGCTTGCGCTTCTCGGCCGCGGTCAGCGCGCGCTTGCCCTCCGAGGCCTCGACGAGGGTGGACATCCACTCTTCGGGCTCACGACCGGTCTCCTCGGCGCGCTTGATCTCCTGGACGGCGTACTCGAGGGTGCCGTAGCCGTGAATCTTCAGCGGCTCCTCGATGAGGCGGTAGATCGAGTACATCGGATCCAGCGACCCGTAGGGGTTCTGGAACACGGCCTGGAGGCGGCGGCGCAGGCGGAAGAGCTCCGCGCTGGACATTGTCGAGGTGTCCTGGCCGTCGAAGAAAATCTTGCCGGCGGTGGGCTCGAGGAGCTGCAGGATCATGTTCGCGGCGGTCGACTTGCCGGAGCCGGACTCGCCGACGACCGCGAGGGTCGTGCCGCGGCGCAGCTCGAAGGACACGTCGTCGACGGCCAGGAAGGTGTTGTTGCCCTTCTTGGCGCCGCGAATGTCGAACTCCTTGGTGAGGTTTTCGACGCGGATGATGGCGTCCGTGGAGACGGATCCCTTGCCGGCGCCGGTGAGCTCCTCGTCGGTGACCTGGATGCCGCGCTTGTGGGCGGATTCGATGCGGGCCGAGGCCAGGGAGGGCGCGGCGGACACGAGGCGCTTCGTGTAGGGGTGCTGCGGGTGCTGGAGGATCTCCAGGGCGGGGCCGGATTCGACGATGCGGCCGCGGTGCATGACGACGAGCTGTTCGGCGCGTTCGGCCGCCAGGCCGAGGTCGTGCGTGATGAACAGGACGGCGGTGCCCATCTCGGCGGTCAGCTTTTCGAGGTGGTCGAGGATGCGGCGCTGGACGGTGACGTCCAGGGCGGAGGTCGGCTCGTCGGCGATCAGCAGCTTGGGGTGCGCGGCCATGCCGATGGCGATGAGGGCGCGCTGGCGCATGCCGCCGGAGAACTCGTGCGGGAACTGCTTGGCGCGGCGTTCCGCGTCGGGCAGGCCGGCTTCCTCCAGGAGCTGGGTGACGCGCTCGCCGACCTCGGACTTGGGGACGACGTTGTTGGCGAGCAGCGCTTCCTTGACCTGGTAGCCCACGCGCAGGACGGGGTTCAGGTTGCTCATGGGGTCCTGGGGGACGAGGCCGATGCCGGATCCGCGCAGGGCGACCCATTCGTTGGTGGACAGGTTGGTGATGTCCTGCCCGTCGAACTCGATGGTTCCGCCCGCGACCTTGCCGGTGCCGGGCAGCAGGCCGATGACGGCGGCGGCCGTCGTGGACTTGCCGGAGCCGGATTCGCCGACGATTGCGACGGTCTGGCCGGGGTAGATGGTCAGGTTCGCGCCGCGCACGGCGGGGACGATGCCGGTCGAGGAGGTGAAGGTGACCTCCAGGTCGGTGATCTTGAGCAGGGGCTTCTCGTCGTCCGGGTGGACGGGGGCCGAGGCCGCGGCGGGGGCGACGGCTCGTTCGACGATCTCTTCCATCTCCTTCTCGGAGAGGGGGGTGTTGTTCGTTTCGCTCACTTGCGTGCCTTCGGGTCGAGGGCTTCGCGCACGGCGTCACCCATCATGATGAAGCTGAGGACGGTCAGGGCCAGGGCCGAGGCCGGGTAGAAGAGAACCATGGGGGCGTCGCTCAGCTGGTCCTTGGCCGTGGAGATGTCGGCGCCCCAGGAGACGACCGAGCTCGGCAGGCCGATGCCCATGAAGGACAGGGAGGCCTCGGACACGATGAAGGTGCCCAGCGCGACGGTCGCGTACACGATGATGGGGGCCATCGAGTTGGGGATGATGTGGTTCATGAGGATGCGCGCGCGGGAGGCGCCGGTGGCGCGGGCCGCGGTGACGAATTCTTCGTTCTTCGCGCTCATGACGGATCCTCGCGTGATACGCGCGATGGAGGTCCAGGCGAAGGCGGACAGGACGACGACGACCATGGTGATGGAGCGCGAGTCCTTGAACATCTGCATGAAGACGATGGCTGCCAGGAGCAGGGGGATCGCGAAGAAGACGTCGGTGATGCGCGAGAGCAGGGAGTCGAGCCAGCCGCCGAAGTAGCCGGCGAGGGCGCCGATCGTGCCGCCGATGAGGGTGACCGCGATGGTCGTCAGGATGCCGACGGAGACGGAGGCGCGGGCGCCGTAGATGACGCGCGAGTAGATGTCGCAGCCCTGCTTGTCGAAGCCGAAGGGGTGGCTCCACAGCTCGGGGGCGCCGAGGGAGTTGGAGAGCACGCAGTAGCGCGGGTCCTGGCTGGTGAAGAGCCAGGGGAACACCGAGATCATGACCGCGAAGAAGATGATCGTGGCGGCGAACCAGAAGATCGGGCGGCAGCGCAGGCGCTTCCAGGCCTCGCCCCACATGGAGGAGGGGGCGCCCTCGTCGGGGACCGCGTCGACGGCGCCGAGGCCGGTCTCGTCGATCTCGGAGACGTAGTGGTCCTGTCCCGCGCGGGTGCGGGAAATGTTGGCGGAGGGGATGAAATCACTCATAGCGGATCCTCGGGTCGAGCACGGCGTAGAGGAGGTCAACGATGAGGTTGGCCAGGATGTACACCAGGACGAGCACGGTCGTGATGGAGACGACGGTGGGGGCTTCACCCAGACGGATGGCCTGCCAGAGCGTGCCGCCGACGCCGTTGATGTTGAAGATGCCCTCGGTGATGATGGCGCCGCCCATGAGGGCGCCGAGGTCGCCGCCGAGGAAGGTGGCGACGGGGATGAGGGAGTTACGCAGGATGTGGCGCGTCATGACGGCGCTGTTGGCCAGGCCCTTGGCGCGGGCGGTGCGCACGTAGTCGGCGGAGACGTTCTCGGAGACGGACTGGCGGGTGAGTCGGATGACGTATGCCAGGGAGACGCCGCCGAGGACCATGGCTGGCATGGTCAGTGATGCCATGTTGACCGAGGCGCTGGCTGTGACCGGGAGGACCCCGAGTTTGAAGCCGAGGAGGAACTGCAGGACGAAGCCCAGGACGAAGGTGGGCACCGAGATCAGCAGGAGCGAGAACACGAGGATCGTCGAGTCGAACCAGCCGCCGCGGCGCACGCCGGCGATGACGCCCAGGGTGATGCCGAAGATGGATTCGATGGCGAGGGCGTAGATGGCCAGGGCGATCGTGGTGGGGAAGGCTCGCGCCATGACGTCGATGACGGGCTGCTGGTTGAAGGACTTGCCGAAGTCGAGGGTGAAGACACCCTTGAGGTAGAGCAGGTACTGCATCCAGAAGGGCTGGTCGAGGTGGTATTCGGCGCGGATCTGAGCGGCGGCCGCCTCGGTGAGGCCGCGGTCGCCACCGAGGGCGGCAACGGGGTCACCTGGCATCAGGTAGACCATCGCGAAGATCAGAAAGGTGGCTCCGAAGAAGACCGGGATGGTCTGGAGGAGTCGCCGTCCGATGTAGCGGAGCATGGGCAATCCTTTAGATTCGTGTCGAGGGATGGGCGCGGTGCCGCTCCCGAGCGTACGCCCCGCTGGGGGCGGGGCTGCCTATGTGTCCCATCATAGGGTAAAGAATGAGCAAATGAGGTATGGGGTTCGTTATGTGGCCGGAGCATCAAACACTTTCGTTTCTTTTGTAGGTGAAAGTGCGGTTCACATGTCGGGCGCTTGACGAGGCCGGGGCGGGCTTCGCTCGCCGCTGACCTGAGCGTTGCCGAGTCTGTGTACAAC
>CATWCG010000110.1:0-6188 GCA_958349165.1 uncultured Actinomyces sp.
GACGTAACGGGTGCAGCGCGACGTAACGGGTGCAGCGCGACGTAACGGGTGCAGCGTCACGTAACGGGTGCAGCGCCACGTAACGGGTGCAGCGCCGCGTAACGGGTGCAATGCCCCTTATCGGGTGTGTCAAGTCCCTGGTTTTGTGGAGGCTTGTTGAGGCCGCTTCCTTTCGTGTTGTTGTGTGTTGGTTTTCTGCTTGTTGTGGTGTGATGCCGCCCAGGGAGAGGGGGCGGCGGGTGTTGTACCAGTGGACCCAGGCGGCGGTTTCGCGTTCGCATGTTTCTCGACCTGTCCTGGTCGTGACCGGATCGTGTATGGGGCATCGTCATGGTTCCCCAACAATGTCGCATGCAATTTCCCTGTCAACCTTTTATGTATTGAAATAGTGTCGTTGCAATTCCAACGTTTCTGGGTGATGAGAAAAGTTCGGTCAACCGAATTGCATGCGACTTTTGGGAGGGCGGCGCTGAGGTTGCCTCTGAACCGAACATGCCAAGGCCTCGGGGAGTCGCCCCGGCCTGGTCCGTGGGGGAGCCGCCCCGGCCTCGTCCCGCGCAAGCGAGGAACCGAGGCGATAGCGGTCATGACCACCCAGACGGCGACCCCTCGTCCCGCGCAAGCGAGGAACCGAGGCTGTGTTTGCCGTCTCAGCTTAGGTTGCCCTTGGCCTCGGGGCGCTAGACTTGGTGCCCAGGTGCGCGCACTCGCGCGCGGTCACGAAGAAGGAGAACTCGCTTGGCACCGCTCAACGTTGCCGTCATCGGCGCCGGTCCCGCTGGCATCTACGCGTCGGACATCCTGTCGAAGTCGGGGCTCGAGGTTAATATCGACCTTTTCGAGCGGCTTCCCGCCCCCTACGGGCTGGTGCGCTACGGCGTGGCGCCCGATCACCCGCGCATTAAGCAGATCATCGTCGCCCTGTACAAGATCCTCCAGCGCGGAGACATTCGCCTGCTCGGCAACGTCGAGGTGGGCCGCGACGTGACGATCGACGACCTGCGCGACCACTACGACGCGATCATCATCGCGACCGGCGCGGACCGCGACCATCCGCTCGACATTCCCGGCGTGGACCTGCCCGAGTCCTACGGCGCCGCCGACTTCGTGTCCTGGTACGACGGCAACCCGGACTACCCGCGCACGTGGCCGCTGAAGGCCCGCGAGGTCGCGGTCTTGGGCGTGGGGAACGTGGCCCTGGACGTTTCGCGCGTCCTCGCCAAGCACGCTGAGGACATGCTCAAGACTGAGGTGCCGGCCAACGTCGCCGAGGCCCTGGCCGACAACCCGATCACGGACGTGCACGTGTTCGGCCGTCGCGGTCCCGCGCAGGTGAAGTTCACGCCGCTGGAGCTGCGCGAGCTGGGCAAGGTGCCGGACGTGGACGTCATCGTCTCGGAGGAGGATTTCGACTTCGACGAGGGCTCTGAGGAGGCGCTGCGCGCGTCGAACCAGCAGCGCCAGGTCGTTAAGACCCTGACGAACTACGCGATGGCCGATCCTGAGGAGCACACGGCGTCGCGTCGCATCCACATCCACCTGTTCCAGGCCCCGGTGGAGATCGTCGCCGACGAGCGCGGTCACGTGAAGGCGCTGCGCACCGAGCGCACCGCCCTGAACGGCGACGGCACGGTGTCGGGCACGGGCGTCATCACGACGTGGCCCGTGCAGGCCGTGTACCGCGCGGTGGGCTACTTCTCGTCGCCGATCCCGGGCCTGCCCTTCGACGAGCGCGCCGGCGTGGTCCCCAACGTTGAGGGGCGCGTCATCGAGGGTGACACCACGAAGGACGAGTCCGCGCCCGTCATCCCCGGCGTGTACGCGACCGGGTGGATCAAGCGTGGCCCCGTCGGCCTCATCGGTTCGACGAAGTCCGACGCGCAGCAGACGATCACGCACCTCGTGGAGGACGCCTCGCAGGGGCGCCTGCACGCGAACACCGCCGAGGTGGGGCACGAGGCGATGGTGGCGCTCCTGGAGTCGCGCGGCGTCGAGTTCACGACCTGGGAGGGCTGGGAGCTGCTGGACGCCTACGAACAGGCCCTCGGTGAGGACTACGGTGAGCTTCCGGGCGACCGTGGCACGCGCGAGCGCGTGAAGGTCGTGTCGCGTCGCGCGATGACTGACATTTCGCGCGGCGCGCAGGTGGACGCTGCCTCCGCCGACCTGATCGGCGATATGGGCGAGATGGGCGTGCCCACCGCCCCCGAGCGCTTCGACGACTACACGGGGCCGGGGCGCCGCAACTGAGTCTCCTCTTTCCTTCACGAGGCCGTGGCCGGGTTCTCCGGTCGCGGCCTCGTTCGCGCGTGGGGGCCTGGCCCGGCCCCGGCCTCGTTGGTGGCCCCGGCTGTGTTCCCGGCCCCGGCCTCGTTGGTGAATGCGTGGAATCCGGGATATTCTCACCCGCGTTTCGGCTGGTTCCCAGGTGCTTCCCAGGTAATCTCTCTAACCTCGCGCGTATGGTGCACCGCAACTATCACAATGGCCTGAAGACGACGCTGCTGCTGGGCGGCATGTGGGCGTTGCTCGTGTGCATTGGGGCGCTCGTGGCGCAGGGCACCGGGCGGGCCATCTGGATCGTCGTGTTTGCGGGCATTGGGCTGGCGCAGACTGCCTACTCGTACTGGAACTCAGCGTCGATCGCGCTGCGCTCCATGAACGCCTACCCGGTCAGCGAACTCGAACGGCCCGAGCTCTACGCCATCGTTCGCGAGCTTTCCGAGCGCGCGGGCCAGCCCATGCCTCTCATCTGGGTGGCGCCGACGATGGCGCCGAACGCCTTTGCGACGGGTCGTAATCCCGCCAATGCTGCCGTGTGCTGCACGGAGGGGATCCTCGAGATTCTCAATGAGCGCGAGCTGCGCGGAGTCCTCGGGCACGAGCTGATGCACGTGTATAACCGCGACATCCTGACCTCGTCGGTGGCGGCCGCGATGGCTGGCGTCATCACGTCGGTCGCGCAGTTCCTGATGTTTTTCGGCGCGGGAAACAGGCGAGACGAGCGTGGGGGAGTGGGCATCCTCGGCCTCATCGCGATGAGCCTGCTCGCGCCGATCGCTTCGACGCTCATCCAGCTCTCGCTGTCGCGTACCCGGGAGTTCGATGCCGACGAGGACGGGGCCAGGCTCACCGAGGATCCGCTCGCCCTGGCGTCCGCGCTACGCAAGCTGGAGATGACGACCGACCGGCGCCCGATGGTCGAGACGCCCCGGACGCGCAACGTTGCCGCCATGATGATCGCGAACCCGTTCCGCGGCGGATCGCTGGGGCGCCTGTTTTCGACCCACCCGCCGATGGAGCAGCGGATCGCCCGCCTGGAGCAGATCGCGGGCTACTAGCGTGAGCAGACGCGGGCGGGCGGCCGGAGTTAACCGGCCGCCCGCCCCGCGTTTGTTGAGAGAAATCAGCGGTAGTTCACGAACTGGAGCGCGACGTCCAGTTCCTCACCCTTGGGGCCCTTGAGGAGGGCGATGACGGCCTGCAGGTCGTCGCGGGACTTGGAGGAAACGCGAAGTTCGTCACCCTGAATCTGGGCTTTGACGCCCTTGGGGCCTTCCTCGCGGATCAGTTTCGAGATCTTCTTCGCCGTGTCCTGGGGGATGCCCTCCTTGAGGGGGCAGGCCAGCTTAAAGAGCTTGCCGGAAGCCTTGGGCTCGCGGTCCTTGTAGTCGAGGACCTTCAGGGACAGGCCGCGGCGGATGAGCTTGGACTGCAGGACGTCGAGGATTGCCATGACGCGGGACGCGGAGTTCGCCTCCATGGCGATCGTGTCCCCGCTGAGGGTGATGGCGGCGTCGACGCCGCGGAAGTCGTAGCGGTTGGCGATCTCCTTGGCGGTCTGGTTGACGGCGTTATCGACCTCCTGGCGGTCGAGCTTGGAGACAACGTCGAAGGAGGAGTCTGCCATGAGGGGCACCTTTCGTTGGTATTTCGCCGATCAGCGTTTCGATTGGCGTTCGGGTCTATTTTAATGCTATTCTTTCACGGCACCGCGAGAGCGGCGCATGGCAGGTTACCAAAGTGGCCAAATGGATCTGACTGTAAATCAGACGCTTCGTGCTTCGGGGGTTCGAATCCCTCACCTGCCACCACTCGCTGGTTCCAGCGAGAAACGCCTGTGAGGTCCTTCTCAGGTTCTGGGATTGCTTCGGCAGCCAGAGTTGGGATAAGCTTTCCGGCGTTGCCCCGATAGCTCAGTAGGCAGAGCGTCTCCATGGTAAGGAGAAGGTCAAGGGTTCGATTCCCTTTCGGGGCTCCGGTCGCGGATTCTTCCGCTTCCGGCGGCGGGGTAGCTCAGCTGGTCAGAGCGCACGACTCATAATCGTGAGGTCGCGGGTTCGAGCCCCGCCCCCGCTACCAATTCTTGATCCGACAGGTCGCACGAGCGACGAAACTAAGCGAGGGAAACAACCGTGGCAAGCAAGTCTCAGGACGTTCGCCCCAAGATCACTCTGGCCTGCTCGGAGTGCAAGGAGCGCAACTACATCACCAAGAAGAACCGTCGTAACACGCCGGATCGTCTCGAGCTGGCGAAGTACTGCCCGCGCTGCCACAAGTCGACGGCGCACCGCGAGACCCGCTGACGGTCATCGCTTTGAGCCCCGAGGAACGAGAGTTCCCCGGGGCTTTTGCTATGCATGTGCGTTGAATCACTTCGCGCTATGCTGTTCGCATGACTGAGACCTATGGCACGCCCGTCCAGGTGGGGGCTCGCCCAATCGTCGCGCCGATCGGCGCGGGCGAGGCGCGCATCCCGGCCCTGGTGAGGCTCCCCGACGAGCGCCTCCTCCTTTTCTACGACGAGCGCCCCGCCCCGGCCTCGGGCACGGGAGCCGACTTCAATGGGCTGACCATGGCCTCGGACCTGCCCAACCCGAACCGGATCCGCTGGATGCAGCGCGACGAGGCCGGCGAGTGGTCGGCCGCGCGTCCTCTGCCGGAGGGTGCGCCCGCGGTGTCTTCGGACGCCTGCGTCGGCGTCGACGAGCAAGGCGTCATGCACCTGGCGTTCGCGTCGGCCGAGGGCGCCGTCGGCTACATGGATTCGCGCGCGGACGGCGAGAGGCTGCGCGCCTGGTGGGCGTGGGGCAGCGGCCCCGAGGATCTGACCTACGCCGACATGACCGACGCGCTGTACGAGGCCACCGGCGCGGACGCCCTGTTCGCGACGTCGGGCGCGACAGCGAGCGTTGACGGCGACGTCGCCATGCCCTACGTCGTGCGCGTGGGGGAGCGAACCCACGTGCGGGTCGTCTACGCGCGGGGTGGGCGCATCACCCGTCTGGCCGACCCTCTCGTGGGGCCGGACGGCATCCTCCTGGATGAGACGTCGGTGACGGTGTGGGACGGCCGCGTCGTCGCGAATTGTCGCTTGCAGGGCTTCGAGGGGCGGGGTGCGGGCGCGCGCTACCTGGCGTGGGGCGACGGGCGGCGCTGGGTGGGCGCTCGCGTGTGGCAGGTGGAGGATCCCGGCTGCAACGCCTGCGCCTGGGGGGACGTCTTTGTGCATCCGCACGAACGCGACGCGCGCGCCGGCGGCATGCTCGTCCGGCTCTCGGCGCCCTGGGAGGGGCCGATCCGCGCGCGTAGGCTCGTGAGCATGGGGCCCGGGCCCTTCGGGTATAGCGACATCAGCGGCCGTGGGGACGAGGTCGTGGTGGTCTTCGAGCGGGACCGTGGCCTCTGGGAGGCGTCGTTCCTGCCGGGACGATGATAAAGGAGGGCCCCAGCGCGCGTCGTCGCCCAGCGCGCCGGGGCCAGTTGTCAGCGGCCTTCGATGATCGCCATGAGGGGTTCGTAGTGTGCGTCGACCGCGGCGGCGTAGGCGTTCGCGTCCCCGGCCTCGCAGGCGCGCAGGATGGCGGCGTGCGCTGCCGCGGTATCCTCCATCTCCTGGCGCGACGCGGCGGCCAGCTGCGGGGTCACGCTCTGGTGGACGAGCCACATGGCGGCGACGAGCTGGTGCATGAGCGGGTTCTTCAGGTAGGCGAGCAGGCCGGAGTGGAACGCGATGTCCTGGCCCAGGTAGGTGGCGCCGGAGTGGGCGTGGTCCGTCATGGTGTTGACCAGTTCCCACAGCTGCGGGTTCGAGGTGCCCTTCATGGCGCGCGTGAGCGGCAGGGCAATCCCCAGGTCGAGGGCGTGGCGGGTTTCGACGATCGAGTGCAGGGATTGCACGCCGTTGA
>CATWCG010000111.1:0-6156 GCA_958349165.1 uncultured Actinomyces sp.
GTCAGCTGAGCGCCGCCGAGCAGGACCGGGCGCTTTCCCCTGCGAGCGGTCGCCGACGTCAAGGCGATGAACAGGTCCTCGCGCAGCGCCGCACGCGCATCCAACGCGAAGGCCAGGGCCAGGTCCGTGTCCAGGTCGCGCTCGTGAAACTCGTCGATGATGATCCCCGCCACGCCCGGCAGCTCCGGGTCGCGCTGCAGGCGGCGCAGCGCCACGCCCGGCGTCACCATCTCCACGCGCGTGCGCCCACTCACCCGAGAATCCCCGCGCACCGAGTAACCGACCTGACCCCCCACCTCCTCGCCCAGCAGGCGAGCAATCCGGCGGGCGGCGGCCCGTGCGGCCACCCGGCGCGGCTGAGTGACGAGCACCCGCCCGGCCGAGGCCTCGTACCCGGCCAGCGCGACCGCCACCGCGGGCGGCAGCAGCGTCGTCTTGCCCGTGCCCGGGGGAGCGGTCACCACGGCACACGCACCCGGGCGCGCCGCCGCCGCGATATCGCCCAGCGCGCGCGTCACCGGCAGCTGCGGCGGGTGTGAAACGAGTTCTTCGAGGGTGGGCATGACTTCATTGTGCGTGTTCCCAGGGCGTCCATGCATCCGGGAACCACCCGATGCGACGCTCCGGTGCGTCCGGCGTCACTGCGCGGGAGGGCGGCGTGAAGCCTGTGGAGGGGCACTCCAGCGTAGAATGGACACAGTATGACTACGGAGAACACAGCGCCGACGCTCGCGGCGGCCACCCTCGCACACACCACGGGGCGCGTCACGATCCCCGCAGACATGGACCCGATCACGGTCCTCGGCATCGCAGACCAGGTTCTGCGCGCCCTCGAACGGGGCTTCCCGCACGTCCGCTTCCTCGTGACCGGGCGCGACATCTCCCTGGCGGGCACCCAGGCGGACATCGACGTGGCCGCCGGCCTCCTCGAAGAACTCATCGGCATGGCCAGGCGCGGCACCGCCCTGGACGCCACCGCCGTCGAACAAGCCATCGGCCTGCTCGGCCGCCTCACCTCCGGCGAGGCCCCCACGGAAGAAATCCTCTCCGCGCGCGGCCGCTCCATCCGCCCCAAGACCCCCGGGCAGAAGGCCTACACGGACGCCATCGACCGCGCCACCGTCGTCTTCGGCATCGGCCCCGCGGGCACCGGCAAGACCTACCTGGCGATGGCCCAGGCCGTGCGACGCCTCCTGTCCGGCGAAGTCCGCCGCATCGTCCTGACCCGCCCCGCCGTCGAGGCAGGGGAGAACCTCGGCTTCCTGCCCGGCTCCCTCACCGACAAGATCGACCCCTACCTGCGTCCCCTCTACGACGCCCTGGGCGACATGCTCGACCCCGAGGCCCTGCCCAAGCTCATGGCCGCCGGCACCATCGAAGTCGCGCCCCTGGCCTACATGCGCGGACGCACCCTCAACGACTCCTTCATCATCCTCGACGAGGCCCAAAACACCACGGTCGGCCAGATGAAAATGTTCCTCACCCGCCTGGGTTTTGGCTCCAAGGTCGTCGTCACCGGCGACGCCTCCCAGGTCGACCTGCCCGGCAGCCAGACCTCCGGCCTCGCCGTCGTCGAAAACATCCTCGGCGACATCGACGACATCGAATTCTGTCGCCTGACCAGCGCCGACGTCGTGCGCCACGAACTCGTGGGCGCCATCATCGACGCCTACCAGCGCTACGACGACCGTAACGCCGCGCGCCGCGCGCGCACCCGCAGCCACAACACCGCACGCAGGGAGTACACGTCATGACCGAGGTTATCAACGAGACCGACTACGAGATCAACGAAGCCGAGTTTTCCGCCCTGGCAGACTACGTGCTCGACCAGATGCACGTCAGCTCCGACGCGGAAGTGACCATCATCTTCATCGAGCCCGAGCCGATGGAAGACCTCCACGTGCGCTGGCTCGACCTGCCCGGCCCGACCGACGTCATGAGCTTCCCCATGGACGAGCTGCGCCCCGGCACCGCAGACCACCCCACGCCCCCCGGCATGCTCGGCGACATCTGCATCTGCCCGGCGATCGCCTCCCGCCAGGCCGCAGAATCCGGCCACAGCGCCGCCGAGGAAATGCTCCTCCTGGCCACGCACGGCATGCTGCACCTGCTCGGCTACGACCACGCGACCGACCCCGAGCGCGAAGTCATGTTCGCGCTCCAGCGCAAGCTCCTGCTCACCTTCCTGGCCACCCGATGACCCTCACGCTTCCCCTGGAGGCGTCCCCGGCCTCGCCGATCCTGGACGTGCCCTCGATCGCCCTGCTGGTCCTAGCGCTCATCTCCCTGGCCTTCGCCTCGCTCGCCCAGTGCGTCGAACAGGCCATTCAGCGCCTGACCCTGGCCGGCGTCGAAGACCTGATCGAGGAGGAACGACGCAACGCGCGCCTCCTGTACGGCCTCGTCGAACGCCGCCGCCGCACGCTCCTGTCGCTGCGCGCATTCCGTACCTTCTGGCAGGTCGTCTACGCCGTCATGGGCACGATCGTCCTGGTCGCCACACGCCTGCCGTGGTGGGGCGTCGCCCTCATCGCCGTCAGCGTCATCGCGGCGCTCCAGCTGGTCTTCGTCTCCTTCCTGCCCGCCCAATGGGGCGCGCGAAGCCCCGAGGGCATCGCACTGGCGGGCACCAGATTCGCGGACCGCCTCGCGCGCCTGAGCCACCTGGCCGACCCGATCCTGAAGCGGCTGCGCTCCTCGCGTCCCACCCCCGAACCCACCGAGGCGCAGGTGCGCGCCGAGCTGATCTCCGACCTGCGCGAGATCGTCGACGAGGTCGGCGAACCCGAAAGCTTCGAGGAAGAGGACCGCGACATGGTCCGCTCCGTCCTCGACCTGGGGCACACCCTCGTGCGCGAGGTCATGGTGCCGCGCACCGACATGGTCACCATCGACGCGGACACCCCCGCGGCCTCCGCACTGCGCCTGTTCGTGCGCTCCGGCTTCTCGCGCGTGCCCGTCGTCGGCGACGACGTGGACGACATCCGAGGCATCCTGTTCTTCAAGGATCTCGTCTCCCGCTGGGAGGCCACCGGCGGCCAGCTGGACCTGCGCGCCGAGCAAATGATGCGCCCCGCCGAGTTCGCCGTCGAAATGAAGCCAGCGGACGACATGCTGCGCCAGATGCAGGCCGAACGCTTCCACATGGCCATCGTCATCGACGAATACGGCGGCGTCGCGGGCCTAGTCACCCTCGAGGACATCCTCGAGGAGGTCGTCGGCGAACTCACCGACGAGCACGACCGCCACTCGATCGAGCCCGAGGAAACAGAGCCGGGCGTCTGGCGCGTCCCCTCGCGCTTCCCGATCTCCGAACTCGGCGAGCTCCTCGGCCGCGAGATCGAGGACGAGGACGTCGACTCCGTCGGCGGCCTGCTCGCCAAAGCCATCGGCAAGGTTCCGCTGCCCGGCGCGACCGGTACACTCGCCGGCGTGCTCATGACGGCGGAAGAGGCGCGCGGACGCCGCCGGCAAGTCTCCACGATCCTGTGCCGCCTCGACCCCGACTCTCCGCTCATCACCGACCCCAGCCCCGCCGACGACAAGGACAACTGACATGCGATTCCCCTCCGACGACGAACTCATGGCCGGCCCCAACGCCCTCGGGGACGCGCGCATCGAGGTGGCATCCGACGCCGCCGACCCGGAAGCCGACGCTCGCGCCCAGATTGAGGCCGGCCTCGGCGAGACCTCGGACGAGGCCGGGGAGCAGCCGGGCGACGACGCGGATTCCGAGGATTCTGAGGAATCCGACGACTCTGAGGCGGACGAGGACTACGACGACCTCGAGGGCCTGGAGGATGAGGAAGACGCCGACCTCGACGCCTTCGAGGCGCTGACCTCGCTGGCATCCCTGCGCGAGGACGCGGCCGCGACCATCGAAATCCCGGACTTCCCCGAGGACTTCCGTGCCGGCTTCGTCTCCATCGTCGGGCGCCCCAACGTCGGCAAGTCGACCCTGACGAACGCGCTGGTCGGACGCAAGATCGCGATCACGTCTGGGCGCCCCGAGACGACGCGCCACAACATCCGCGGCATCGTGCACGGCGAGGGCTACCAGCTGGTGCTCGTGGACACCCCCGGATACCACCGGCCGCGCACGCTGCTCGGTAAGCGCCTCAACGACATGGTGCGCGAGGCCCTCTCCGAGGTCGACGTCGTGCTCTTCTGCCTGCCCGCCGACCAGCGCATCGGCCCCGGCGACCAGTTCATCGCCCGTGAGCTGCGCGGCATCAAACGGCCCATCATCGCGGTGGCCACCAAGTGCGACGCCGTGCCGCGCGAGCGCGTCATGAAGCACCTGCTCTCCATCGAGAAGCTGGGGGAGTGGGCCGCCATCGTCCCCGTCTCCTCCGTGGAGGGTAAGGGCATCGATCACCTGCG
This sequence comes from uncultured Actinomyces sp., assembly GCA_958349165.1. Lineage (GTDB taxonomy): Bacteria > Actinomycetota > Actinomycetes > Actinomycetales > Actinomycetaceae > Pauljensenia. Next base: position 4,384 of record CATWCG010000111.1, read on the forward strand.
CGAGGTGCTCGCGCAGACGGTGCCGCTCTCGCCGCCGCTCTACCCCGACGGCGACGTCACCGACGAGTCGCGCGACACCCTGATCGCCGAGTTTATCCGCGAGGCCGCCCTGGAAGGTGTGCGTGACGAGCTGCCGCACTCCCTGGCCGTCCAGGTCGAGGAAATCATCGAGAGGCCGCGCCGCGAGGGCGACGACCGCCCGCCCATGCTCGACATTCACGTGAACGTCTACGTCGAGCGCGACTCCCAGAAGGCCATCATCATCGGCCGCAAGGGCTCGCGCCTCAAGCAGATCGGCACCCAGGCTCGCGCGCACATCGAGGAGCTGCTGGGCCGGCGCGTCTACCTCGACCTGCACGTGCGCACTGCCAAGGACTGGCAGTCCGACCCGAGGATGCTGGGCCGGTTGGGCTTCTGACATGCCCAGCGTCATCCGCGTGCGCGGCGCCTGCGTCCACAACTTGAAGAACGTGGACGTTGACGTTCCCCTGAACGAATTCGTCGCGGTCGCGGGCGTGTCCGGGTCGGGCAAATCCTCCCTGGCCCTGGGCACGCTCTACGCGGAGGGATCGCGGCGCTACCTGGAATCCCTGGCGACCTACACGCGCCGGCGCATCTCCCAGGCAGCCAAGGCCTCGGTGGACGAGGTGGCGCACGTGCCGGCCGCGCTCGCGCTGCGCCAGCGCCCGGGTGTGCCCGACGTGCGTTCCACCTTCGGCACGGCGACGGAACTCCTCAACCACCTGCGCCTCCTGTTTTCGCGCGCGGGCTCCTACCTGTGCCCGAACGGGCACCGGGTCCCGCCCTCGCGAAACGTCGCCCTGGAAGTGCCTCTCACGTGCCCGCAATGCGGGGAGTCCTTCTACGGCCTCGGCGCGGAGGAGATGGCCTTCAACTCCGGCGGCGCGTGCCCCGTGTGCGAAGGGACGGGCGTCCAGCGCGTCGTCAACCGGGATTCCCTCGTGCCCGACCAGTCCCTCACCATCGACGAGGGCGCGGTGTCCCCGTGGGGATCCCTCATGTGGAAGCTCATGAAGGACGTCGCCCGCGAGATGGGCGTGCGCACGAACGTGCCCTTCCGGGACCTGACCGACGCCGAACAGGCAATCGTCTACGAGGGGCCCGCCGAAAAACGCCACATCGTCGTCGCCACCAAAACGGGCGGCGCGGAGCTGGACTTCACCTACTTCAACGCGGTGGCCACCGTCGAAAACGCCCTGTCGAAGGCGAAAGACGAAAAGGCGCTCGCCCGCGTCGACAAGTACCTCATCACCCGCACGTGCCCGGCCTGTGACGGCACGCGCCTGGGGGAGCGGGTGCGCTCCACGCTCATCGACGGCATCGACCTGGGCGACGCCTCTCGCCTGACGCTCACGGAGCTGAGCGAGTGGGTCCAGCGCGTCCCCGGCCTCGTTCCGGATGAGGTAGCTCCCATGGCCCGCGTCATTGTCGACGAGATGACCGAGCCGATGGATCGCCTCGTCGAGCTCGGCCTGTCCTATCTCTCCCTCGATCGCGCGTCCTCGACCCTGTCCAACGGCGAGCGTCAACGCGTGCAGCTCGCCCGCGCGGTGCGCAACCGGACGACCGGGGTTCTCTACGTCCTGGACGAGCCGACCATCGGCCTGCACCCCTCCAACGTCGACGGGGTCCTAGCGATCATTCGTGAGCTTATTACTGACGGGAACTCCGTCGTCGTCGTCGACCACGACACGCGGGTTCTGGGCGCCGCCGACCACCTCATCGAAATCGGGCCGGGAGCTGGCGCGGACG
>CATWCG010000112.1:0-6143 GCA_958349165.1 uncultured Actinomyces sp.
CGCTCATGCTGGGCCACCGCGAGCTGCCCTCTCGACTGGGCCTGGCCGCCGGCATGGACAAGGACGCCGAGGCCGTCCTGGGCATGTGCGCCCTGGGCTACGCCTTCGTCGAGATCGGCACCGTGACACCGCGCCCGCAGCCGGGCAACGAGGCACCGCGCCTGTGGAGGCTCATGGAGGAGCGCGGCCTGCGCAACCGCATGGGATTCAACAACGCGGGCGCGGACGCGGCCGCGAAGAAGCTGCGCGAGCTGCGCGCGACGCGAGCCGGTCGCGCCGCCATCGTCGGGGCGAATATCGGCAAGAACAAGGTCACCCCCGAGGCCGACGCCCCCGCGGACTACGAGTACTGCGCCCGCGTCCTGGCCCGCTGGGTGGACTTCGTCGTCGTCAACGTCTCCTCGCCGAACACGCCCGGCCTGCGCGACTTGCAATCTGTCGATCACCTGCGCCCGATCCTGCAGGCCGCTCGCCGCGGCTGCGAGGCCGGCGCCCCCGACCGCGTCATGCCCCTCTTCGTCAAGATCGCACCCGACCTGGCGGACCAGGACATCGTCGCGATCGTCGAGCTGACCAAGGAACTGGGGCTGGCGGGCGTGGTGGCCACCAACACGACGATCAACCACGACCTGGGTGAGGGCGGCGTCTCGGGCGCCCCCCTGCTGCCCCGCGCGCTGGAAGTCATCTCCCTGGTCGCACGCCACCTGAACGACGACCAGATCCTCATCGGCACCGGCGGCGTCTCCTCACCCGAGGACGCGCTGCGCATGATCGGGGCGGGCGCAGACCTGGTCGAGGCCTTCTCCGCGTTCATTTTTGAGGGCCCCTCGTGGCCGGGCGAGGTCTCGCGCGCCCTCCAGCGCGCCTGAGGACGCCATGATCATCGAGCTGACCAGCGCCGATCTGTCCGCCGATCCGCGACTGGACGACTACACGCGCCTCAAAGACGTCACACTCCGCTCAAAACTCGAGCCGGAGCGCGGCCTGTACATGGCCGAATCCACCAACGTCATCGAACGCGCACTGAGCGCGGGCCACAACCCACGCTCCTTCCTCATGTCCAGCCGATGGCTGCCCACGCTCTGCCCCCTCATCGAGGCGGCGACGGGGGCAAGCGACGGGGCCGACGTGCCTGTCTTCGTCGCGCCCGAGGACATCCTGGAGCAGATGACGGGCTTCCACCTGCACCGCGGCGCGCTGGCCGCCATGCAGCGCCCGGTCCTGCCCGCCCTGAACGAGCTTCTCGCGACCGCGCGCGGAGGTAGGCCCGCCCGCCGCGTCGTCGTCTTGGAAGATCTCGTCGACCACACGAACGTCGGCGCGGCATTCCGCAGCGCGGCCGCGCTGGGCGTGGACGCCGTCCTCGTGACCCCCTCCTGCGCGGATCCGCTCTACCGCCGAGCCGTCCGCGTCTCGATGGGAACCGTCTTCCAAGTCCCGTGGACGCGCCTGCAGTCCTGGCCTGGCGATATCGCCTTGCTGCAAGACGCTGGCTTCACCGTCGCCTCCCTGGCTCTCTCGGACGATTCCGTCTCACTCGACGACTTCGCCACGCTGCCAGCCCTCCAAGGCCCCGACGCACGCCTGGCGATGGTCATGGGAACCGAGGGCGACGGCCTGGGACGGCGCACCATCGCCGCCTCCGACTACACCGTCAAGATTCCCATGGACCACGGGGTGGACTCGCTCAACGTCGCAGCCGCCTCGGCCGTCGTCTTCTGGGCGACGCGCGGCATCGGCGCCTCCTAGCGCCACGCGCGCAGCGCCCGCCGCAACCCTGCCCAGGTGCAACGAAACGAGGCCGGAGCTGGTATCCCAGCCCCGGCCTCGTCCCTCTCGGTCAAACGGTCAGCTCATGGATGCCACGAGCTCGTCGATGACCTGAACGCACTCTTCCCACCCGGACACGGCGCGCGTCGCGTAGCCCGCCGCCTTCACCGGGTAGTCGTTACCCTCGGGATCCAGGCGGTCCCCGATGAAGAGCATCTCGGACGCGGGGATGCCGGTCTCCTCGACCAGCTTGCCCATACCGTAGGCCTTATCGATGCCGCGCGTCGTGATGTCGACCGAGGTCGAGCCGCCGCCGCGCACGTCCAGCTCCGGCACGTCGGGCTGCACCGCGTCGCGCAGGGCGGCCTTCTTGGTGCCGTCCGGGTCCCAGGCGCGCTTAGCGTCCAGCGGAGCCTCCTGGCCCAGCGCAGAGAAGGTGATCTGCGAACCCCGGTCCTCGATGATGTTGCCCCACGGGTTCTCCTCCCACAGGCCAAGCTCGCGGGCGTGACGCTCCAGGGACTCGATGACGCGGGCGGCCACCTCGGGGTCCAGGTCGTGGGCGTAACGCTCGACCCACGCGCCGTCCTCGAAGCGGTAGTAGCGCGTGCCGCAGGTCGGCATCAGGTGCAGGCGCGAGAGCTCCTCGTCAGAGGCGTGGAGGTTATCGAGCACCTGCGTGCGGAACTGCCCCATCTGGCCGCCGGAGATGATGCACACCTCCACGTGGTCCAGCAGCGAGCGCAGCGCCACGTCCATCTGGGGCGGGAGCGGCGACTTCGAGGGAGCCAGCGTATCGTCAAGATCAAATGCGATAAGCCTCATAGCGTTCCTTCGCGTCGCGCAGAGCAATCTGGGCCTCGATGGCTTCCTGGGCAGCCTTCGTCTCCTCGTCCGACGGGACGGACAGGACCTGCAGGAGCACGACGGAGGCCACGAGGCCACCCCACACGAGCAGGATCGTCAGGATCATGAGGACGATAGCGGGAGCGGTCATTGGGCGTCTCCTTCAATCGAAGCGGTGTCATCGGCGTCGTCAGCGAGAATCTGAGCGACCGTGGCCTGAGTGTCCACGGGGCGGTGCTTCCACGGGATGAACGTGAAAATCAGGGACGCGATGACCGCGACCGCCACGGAACCCCAGCCAAAGATCAGCACGTAGCTCGTCGGGTACTTGCCGTAGCCATTCGTCAGCAGGTCGACGATCGACATCGCCATCATGACGAAGAGGACGATCGGGATGACGATGCCGACGAGGGGCTCCCAGAGCCTGGGGACCTTCACGCTGGACACCGAGTTGAGGTGGGCACGCAGCACCCCGAGGCGGGGGCCGGTCACCGCACACAGGACCGCGAACATGATCGCCGAGGACACGACGCCGATCGAGTTGATGAAGTTGTCGACGATGTCGAGGTTGTTCAGGCCTGAGCGGGTTCCGAAGAGCGCCAGGGAAATGACGGTTGCGGGGACGCCGAGGACGAGAGCCGAGCGGGCGGGCGACCAACCGAACTTATCCTGCAGGCCGCCCGAGACGACCTGGAGAAGGGAGAGCAGCGAGGTCACGCCGGCCAGGACCAGCGACGAGAAGAAGAGAACACCGAAGATCGGGCCGCCGGGCATCATCGAGATGATCTTCGGGAAGGTCACGAAGGAGAGGATCGGGCCGGTCAGGCCCTCGACCTCGGAGACGCTCACGCCGCCCTGGTGGGCCATGAAGCCGACGGCGCTGAAGACACCAATGCCAGCGAGGATCTCGAAGGACGAGTTCGCGAAGCCTGCAACAAGCGCCGTGCCGGTCAGGTTCGACTTGCGCTGGAGGTAGGAGGCGTAGGTCAGCATGATGCCAAATCCCACGGACAGGGAGTAGAAGATCTGCGCGAAGGCAGCCAGCCACACCTTGGGATCGGCGAGCGCGGCCCAGTTCGGCGTAAAGAAGGCGTTGAGGCCTTCGACGGCGCCGGGAAGGAACAAGGCGCGGATCACCAGGGCGAGGAAGAGGATGACGAGCAGCGGCAGGAAGATCTTGTTGGCCGCTTCGACGCCCTTGGACAGGCCGCGTCCGATCACGAAGAGGACGAGAATCCACACGAGCGCGAGGGGGATCATGACGGCCCAGGCGGGCGCCCACGAGAAGGTGTCACCGGGGACGACCTGCAGGAATGTGTCGGTGAAGAAGGTCGTCGGGTCATCGCCCCACGCGGCGTTGACGGAGTAGATCGTGTACTGCACGCCCCACGCGAGGACCGCGCCGTAGTAGACCATGATGACGAAGCAGACGAAGGTCTGGAACCAGCCAATGAACTCGCCGCCGCCGATGATCTTGCGCAGCGCCCACGGCGGGGAGCCGCGGAACTTGTGGCCGACCGCGTAGTCGAGCCAGAGCATGGGGATACCAACGAAGATCAGTGCCACCAGGTAGGGCACCAGGAAGGCACCGCCGCCGTTGGAGTAGGAGACGCCGGGGAAACGCCAGATGTTGCCCAGGCCGATGGCTGAGCCGATGGCCGCCAGGAGGAAGCCAGTCTGGCCGCTCCACGAGTCGCGCGCACGGGGCGCGGAGCTGGATGCGGAGGATGACATGAAGTGAAGTCCTTGCATTCGTTTGTATTGGGGATAATGCTCAGCCAGACTATGGCCCTTACACGACGATGTCAGCTACAGTCCACGATACAAAACGTGTTTTTGGCCTCTTTTTGACGCTGTCTTTGCTGATGATGGCGTTCATCCTCGTGTGATCGACGCTCTCCTGTGGCTTTCGCGTCCGTCAGGAAACCATCCCGAGGGCGTGGAATAACGCCGCAATTCCAACGACAACAGGCAGCGACGCGAAGGTCGTCACGAGGACCGTCCCCTGAGCGATCCGCTCCCCCGCCTTGGCGCGGGTGGCCGCGATGTAGGCGTTCTGTGCGGAGGGCAGGGCCGCCATGATGGTGACGGACATGAGGGCAGGGCCGGTGAGACCGAGCAGCATTCCGACGCCGCACGCGATCGCGGGTTGAAGGGCAAGCTTGCCGAGGATGGCGCAGGAGGTCGCTGCGATACCCGAATCGCCGGAGGCCGACCGGCGGTCCACGAGCGAGGCACCGAAAGACAGGAGAATCATCGGGGGCGCGGCAGCTCCCAGCATGGACGTCGACACGTCCACGAGCGTCGGCATCGGCCAGCCCGCCGCAGAGAAGAGGAAGCCGCACACCGCCGCGATCACCATGGGGTTGCGCGCGACGACCCGCGCGACGCCGACCATCGATGGACGCTGCCCCGACCCCACCAGGTCGGCCAGAACGAAGAACATCGGGGTAAAGAAACCCAGCTGGAACACCAGGATGGGAACGACCGCGGACGCATCGTTCAGGACATACACGGCGATCGGGATACCGATATACGCACCGTTGTTGAGGGACGAGGCCATGGCCCCCAAGGCGATCTCCCCGCGCGTCAGGCGCAGGAAAAGCCGCGCGACCAGGGCGAAGATGAGCGCGGTCCCGACGCCCGACGCGGCGGCCACGGCGAGCGGAGCGCCAAAGACTCCCGACGTGCCGGTGGAGACGATGGCGTGGAAGAGCATCGCGGGGCTGGCCACCCAATACGTTGCCGACGCGAGGGTGCCGGCGGCCTCCGGGCCGAGCGCGCCCCCGCGGCGAGCCAGCCAGCCGACGCCGATGATGAGGGCGATCGACAGGACCGACCAGACGATCGATACCATGCGACAAGGAGACCCGTCAGCGCCAGGAGGCCACGGTCTCGTCGACCTTGGTGAGGGCCGACGCGATCGCCATGTGCATGTCCAGGTACTGGTAGGAGCCCAGGCGCCCGCCGAAGAGGACGTCCCGCTCCCCCGCTGTCATCTCGCGATACGCCGCGAGCGTCGAGCGGTCCGACGGCGAGGCGATCGGATAGTAAGGCTCGTCGCCGGGGCGCGCGAAGCGCGAGTACTCGCGCTGGATGATCGTGTTCGTCGCCCCGCTTCGGTCGCGCTCGGGGTGCAGGTGGGCGAACTCGTGGATGCGCGTGAAAGGCACGTCGCGATCCGAGTAGTTCATGACCGAGCAGCCCTGGTAGTCGGGCACGTCCACGACCTCGGTCTCGAAATCGAGGGTGCGCCAGCCGAGCTGGCCGGCCTCGTAGTCGAAGTAGCGGTCGATGGCGCCGGTGTAAACGACCGGGACCTGGCCCACCGTCGCCGCCTTCGAGAACGGCGAGGACTCATCGAAGAAGTCGACGCCCGTGTGCACGTCGATGCGCGGATGGTCGACCATGTTCGCGATCCACGCGCCATAGCCGTTCAGGGGCAGGCCCTCGTAGCGGTCCTGGAAGTAGCGGTTCTCGTAGGTGAATCGCACGGGCAGGCGCGTGATGATGGAGGCGGCCAGCTC
>CATWCG010000113.1:0-6110 GCA_958349165.1 uncultured Actinomyces sp.
GCCCGTCACCGGCCACTGGGTGCGCCAGGCGGCCGGGTGGCGCTACGAGTTCTCCGACGGCACCTGGCTCAAGGGCGGCGTCCACGCAGTGGGAGCCACGCGATACGCCTTCACCGACGACGGATACGTGCCCGTGGGCTGGTACCGCAGCCCAGAGGGCACCTGGTACGCCTCCACCGAGGACGGCGTGCGCACCGGCTGGTACCACGACGGCGCCGCCTGGTACTACCTCGACGGCGACGGCTCCATGGCCACCGGATGGCGCCTCTCCGGGGGCGCCTGGTACTACCTCGACCCCACCACGAAGGTCATGGCCACCGGTTGGGTCGCCGACGGCGGCTCCTGGTACTACCTGACGGGCAACGGCGCGATGGCCACCGGCTGGGCCAAGGACGGCAACACCTGGTACTACATGGACGCCTCCGGGGCGATGAAGTCCTCGACCTGGGTGCGTGAGGGAGCCTGGTACTACCTGACGGGCAGCGGAGCCATGGCCACCGGCTGGTTCATCGCCGACGGATCCTGGTACTACGCGGACGGCAGCGGCGCCATGCGCACCGGGTGGCTCAACGACTCCGGCACCTGGTACTACCTGCACCCCTCGGGCGCGATGGGCACCGGGTGGATTCAGGAGGGATCGAGCTGGTACTACCTGAACCCGAACGTCGGCGGCGCCATGGCCACCGGCTGGGCCGCGGTCGGCGGCGCATGGAACTACTTCGACCGGTGGAAGGGCTTCTGGGTGTCTGGCCGCGCCGACTTCGAGGCCGACTGGAACTACGCGAAGACCCTCTACAGCCCCACCAACTACCTGGTCGTCGTCGACACCAGCGCCCCGCACTGCATGACCTTCTACTGGGCGGAGGGCGCCTGGCAGCCGCTCACGGACATGCCGTGCTCCGTCGGCAAGGCATCGACCCCCACGGTCACCGGCACCTTCACCATCAAGAATCGGGGCTCCTCCTTCGGGCACGGATACACGGCGTACTGGTGGACCCAGTTCTCCGGCGACTACCTCTTCCACTCCGTCCTCTACTACGAGGGGAGCTACACGGTGAAAGACGGGACACTCGGCGGCCACGTCTCCCACGGGTGCGTGCGCCTGCGCTACGAGGATGCCAAGTGGCTGCACGACACGATCCCATCGGGGACCTACGTGACGATCTACTGACGGCCAGGCGGCGGCCTGGTGCGCTGCCGAGGGCCCGGCGCGCTGCCGGGGGCCCGGTGCGCTGCCGAGGGCCCGGTGCGCTGCCGGGGGCCCGGTGCGCTGAGGGCCCGGTCGCGGCCTGCCGATGTTCGGCCGACGATCCACCGATCATCGCGACCAGGCCGGGGTGAGCCTTCCGATCCGGGGGCGAGCCCCGGCACGCAGTTGTGGCGCAGGCCTGCCGTTGTGGCCCAGCGTCGCACGGATAGAGGGCGCCGCAGGATCCCGGCAGGCAGCCACGTCACCACAGCAAGCCATGGGCCGCTGAGGGAGTACGACGCCAGGTGTCATGGTGGGGGTTTTGCAGCATTAGAAGCCTCACCACGGCGTGTCGCCGGCGTGTCGCACCTCTAATGGTGCAATTCCCCCCATTTGGTGGCGGTGTCATTGGAAAGCAGTCCGCGCCCGGGCCCGCCCGCGCTCTCTGGCCCTTCCGGAGAGCGTCGCATCTTTGGCGATGGGGGTTTTGCAGCATTAGAAGCCTCGCTTCGGCGTGTCGCCGGCGTGTCGCGGCCCTAATGGTGCAATTCCCCCCGTTTGGTGGCGCCCTCGACGTGGGCCGAGCTCGACCGTGCGCCTCTCACAGCGCAATTCCTTCCGTTTGGTGGCGGTGAGGTCGCGGTTCGGGGCGGCGTGGCGCCCAAAGTGCAGACCACCTCGGCGAAAAACGCCGACAGCGGGGCGTTGCAGCTGAGGCGGCCTGCGTTGTGGACACAACGGCGCTTGGCCGCGCGTGGAGCTCGCACGCGAACCCGCTATTGCGTGCGCTAACCGGCTATATCGCACGTAAACCCGCTATTCCGTGTCTGGGCAGGGCTGCCCACGCTCACATTAGACGGTTAACGTGCGAATGAGGAGGCCCAGGCTCGTATTAGCCGGTTAACGTGCGAGTTAGCGGGCCCGCGTGTGCGCAGGTGCACTAGGGTAAACCGCCCGGCGGTCAGGCGGCGACGAAGCGGGCCCGCGATCGCGTTGCTAGCGCTCGCTCGGAGCAGTTTCGCATGCAATTCGATTGAGTGAACTTTCAACAGCTTCCACAAACGTTGCAATTCCAACGATGTGAATGTACGACTCGACACGGGGGCGGGGGAATTGCATGCGAAATTCATGGAAAGCACACCCAACGGGAGCCATACCCTGCCGCTCACGCTACGGCTTGTGCTGCCCCTCGTCGCGCAGCCGGTGGCGTATCAGAGGCTTCGCATGATGAACACTGTCGGCGCTGGCGTGCTATCCACATGACACCGAGTGTCCGCACCCGGCCAATTGTTCGCCCGCCCATCAGGCACGTAGGGCATTCACGCCCCTCGATGAACCAACCCCCCTTCAACACCGACTTTCCCGCACTAACACGCCGAAACGTCGCCACAAAACCAACACGTTTTGTCCTTTAACCCGGGCGCCCGGACCCGCGCAGGCGGCACGGGCACGCACGAAACCCCGGGATTCCAGTGGAATCCCGGGGCTGGGAGCGGAGACGGCGGGATTTGAACCCGCGAGGGGCTATGCACCCCTACCTCCTTAGCAGGGAGGCGCACTCGACCGGACTATGCGACGTCTCCAGTGCCGACTACTCTAGGCTATTTTCGCCGCGAGCGCGAACCGCACCCGCCGCAAGCGCCCAAGAAGCGGTCGGCTCGGCGGAGGGCGAGGGATTCGAACCCCCGGTGCCATTGCTGACACAACGGTTTTCAAGACCGTCTCTTTCGGCCACTCAGACAGCCCTCCAGACCTGCCTCATCCTACAGGAACGAGCGGCGCGATGCCGACATCGCGGACACAGGCGCCGCGAACCCCACGAGAGAATACGAACACTCAGACAAGCGGGCGGCGCTTCCGTGGGATCGAGCTAGAACGTGCCGCACGCGCGCGAGGGGTGGGATGACCGCGACGACACAGCTGCGGCCATAACCACCGTGCCGCGCGCACGCGAGGGGTGATCACCAGGCACCCGAAGCCCGCCCACACCGCCCGCGCGCGAGGGGCCGATCTGCTCGAGTAGGTCCGCGAATCACAGGAACGGCCACACCGCCCGCGCGCGGGGGGGCCGGAACCCCATCGGCGGCGTCGGCCTCCCCTTGCCGCCCACACTGCCCGCGCGCGGGGGCCGGTACCCGCGACTGCCTGCCGGGCTGCACGTCCGGCTGACACCGCCCGCACGCGAGGGGCCGGTACCCGGACACAGCAGTCTCAACCAACGACGTGAACACACCACGCGTGCGCATGGGGGCGGGCTCGGACCACGGGTGCGGGTGCGGCTGGGAATAACACACCACGCGTGCGCAACAAGGGGGCGGGCCCGAGGCTAGTGCCCCGGGCCCGCCCCCTGTCACAGCGACGATAACCCTCTCAGCCTCGCAGGCCGAAGAAGTTCCAGGACTTCTTGTCGGGCGCCGGCTCCTCGGGGTGGTCGAGGAGGCCTCGCGAGAGCGCGGGGGCCGTCGGCGGCCACAGGGGCACGCGGATGGCGAGCATCGCCTGGATCGCGTGGTAGACGTCCCAGCGCGAGGACTTGGCGGGCTGGACGCTCTCGTTGTTGGGGCCGAGGCGACGAATCCAGCGTCCGGGCTGGGTGATCAGGTAGTCGTGGATGTAGTCGACGAAGGAGCGGTAGCAGTGCTCGAAGTGCTCGACCTCGTCGAGGCGGTGCCCATCGTCCAGCATGGCGCGGCGCACGGCGACGGCCGCGCACACGCCCTCGCACACGACCCACTGCTGGTGCTCGTCCTCGCCGGGCACGGGATCGCCCTGGTCGTTGACGCCGGTCGAGAAGCCGGGGGCGCCGCCGGTGCGACGCCAACCGTCGACGCGGGCGCGTTCGAACAGCTCGGTGCCCATCTCGAGCAGGTAGTCGGGCACGTCCCAGCCCATGGAGCGCAGGCCGGCGCGCACCTGCAGGGCGAAGCGCGCGAGCTGCATGGAGTGACCGGTGACGTAGCCTTCGTGGTAGCGGCGCCCGTCGTTGCAGAGCTTTCCGGCCTCGAGGCTGGGCTGCCATTCTTCGTCGTAGTATTCGGGGATGCGCCAGTTGTTCTTGGAGGCGACCTTGTACGCGAAGGCCGTCATCTTTTCGGCGCGGTCCAGCCATTCGGGTTCGGTCGTGGCCTCGGCGGCGGCCATGTAGGCCTCGATCGTGTGGATGAGCGTGCCGAGCGCGTGCACGGGTGCGGGCTCGGTGAAGGCCTCGTCGTACTGGTCCCACACGAGGCCGTAGTCGTCGATCCAGTAGTCCTTCTGCTCTTGGAGCATGGTTTCGAGGAGCTCGTGCGCGCCGGGCCGGTTCGCGACGGTCGCGGCGGCCACGCCGAGCAGCGCGTACACGGTGTGGTACTGGGATTTCACGCGGGAGGCCTCGTCCCAGGGGACGCCGTGGCCCTCCTCGTCGGGTTCGGCCTTGATCTGGTACCACATGCCGCCGTTGACGGGGTCCGTGAAGTACGTGGTCAGCGACTTGACGGCGTGGTCGGCGTAGCGGCGCGTGCCGGGCAGGCCCATGAGCGCACCGAGGGAGAAGATGTAGGCCATGCGCCCGGTGACGGCCAGGTCGATGGACCGGCTCAGGTCCGGTTTGCCGTCGGCGTCCAGGTGCGCGAAGCCGGTGGGCACGATCGCACCCTCGGCTTCCTCGATGAGCGCCTGCATGTTGGCGCTGAGCCAACGGTTATGTTCGATGGAATCAAACCATCCCACGATGTTCCTCCTGCCAAAACAGCCACGGTCTGCGGTGACCGACCTCTCATAGGATAGTCGCTTGTGACCTCGTTTGGGAATACGTGCTGCCCTGTGAGTCATGCTCGGGGACGAGGCCGGGGCATAACATGCGCTGACCTGCGGTTTTGCGCCCGCTCGGCCACGGCCTCGGACGGGAGGAAACGATGAGCCGTTTCACGCCGTGGACGGCACTACACACGAGGAGACGTTACGTGCAACACTGTGTTCATGCATGATCGAGCTGGCACACGTGCCCTTCCAGAAGACCTCATCAACGTCGACGATGTCATCTCCGCCTACTACGACATCGTCCCTGACCCGACCGACGTGGGACAGCGCGTCGCGTTCGGAACGTCGGGCCACCGCGGCGCTTCGCTGGACGGTAAGTTCAACGAGGCGCACATCATCGCCATCACCGCGGCGATCATCGAGTACCGCGCGTCGCAGGGCATCAACGGACCGCTGTTCATCGGCCGTGACACGCACGCCCTGAGCGAGCCCGCGTGGCGTACCGCCCTGGAGGTCCTCGCGGCCGCCGGCATCGACACGCGCATTGACTCGCGCGGCTCCTACACGCCGACCCCCGCCGTGTCTGTCGCGATCCTGGGCGCGAACGGCGCGCCGGCGAGTCTGCGCACCGAGGGCGACGGCCTGGCCGACGGTATCGTCGTGACCCCGAGCCACAACCCGCCGCGCGACGGCGGCTTCAAGTACAACCCGCCTCACGGCGGCCCCGCGGACACGGACGCGACCGGTTGGATCGCGGCGCGCGCGAACGAGCTGCTGGATTCGGGCGAATGGAAGGACGTTCCGCGCGTCACCGGCTCCGAGCTGCTGCACGACCCGAACATCAAGCCCTTCGATTACCTGGAGTTCTATGTCTCGCAGCTGGACCAGGTCGTCGACATTGAGGCGATCCGCAACGCGGGCGTGCGCATCGGCGCCGATCCGCTGGGCGGCGCGTCCATCGACTACTGGGCGGCCATCGGCGAGCGCTACGGCCTGGATCTGACGGTCGTCAACCCCGAGGTGGACCCGGCGTGGCCGTTCATGACCCTGGACTGGGACGGCAAGATCCGCATGGATTGCTCGTCGCCTTACGCGATGGCGTCTCTGCGTCAGGCCATGACCCCTGACGCCGAGGGCAACACCCCCTACGACATCGCGACCGGCAACGACGCGGATTCGG
>CATWCG010000114.1:0-6104 GCA_958349165.1 uncultured Actinomyces sp.
GGTGCCACGAGTCCGATGCCCTCTTCGTTCCTATGCCGGGCGGGCGCGGCAACGACCTGTGCCGTGCGCTCGGTGTCGGCACAGACCCGCTGGTGCGCGCGCGGCGCCTGGCTTCCCTCGGTCTTTCTTCCGACGAGGCCGGGTCCTCCTCCTCGGATTCGCTGGCCTCTCGGGTGCGTCCCCTGGATGGCATGTGGGTGCGTTCGCGTGAGGGGGTGCGCCTGGCTCTTGGCATCGTGTCGATCGGCTTGGACGCGCGAGCTAATATCCTGGCCAACGAGTCCTCGCTGACGTCGGGCCCGCTGGCCTACGGCTACGGCGCCTTCGCGGCCCTGGCCTCGCACGAGCCCACCGAGATCGTGGCGACCGTGGACGGTCGCGAGCGCAACATGAGCGGGTGGATCGCGTCGGTGTCCAACTCGGGGCGTTTCGGCGGCGGCATCACGTTGGTGGAGTCCTCGGATATGAGCGACGGCGTCCTCGAGGTGTGTCACGTGGGTCCCCTGTCGGTCGCGCGAGCCCTCCCGGTGCTGGCCAAGGTGGTGGCCGGACGCGCCAAGAATCACCCGGCGATCGAGGTGGAGAGCGCCCGCGTCGTGTCCTTCGCTGCCCCCGCGGGGATGGTCGCGATGGCGGACGGGGATCGGATCGCCTCGATTCCTTTCACCGTGGATGTCGCCCCGGGTGTTGTCTCCGTGCTCGTCTGAGGCGGCGGGAGCTGGCGCATCGCGTGTGAGCTGCGCTCGGTTGCTCTGTAAGGTAGGGGTGGGGTTTTGCGCCGCGGGGGAGTGCTCCCCGTAGAATGGAGCCATGAGTGCTGTCTCCGGCTTTTACGCTTTCGCCAAGGGTGTCCTGACGCCCATCATGACCCCCTGGATTAAGTTCACCGTGAGCGGTGAAGAGAACCTGCCCGCGCAGGGCGGCTACCTCCTGGTGCCCAACCACCTGTCCAACGTCGACCCGCTGTGCCTGTGCTGGTACTTCATGAAGCGCGACACCGCCGTGCGCTTCCTGGCGAAGAAGTCGATGTTTTCCGTCCCGGTGTTCGGCTGGATCATCAAGGGCATGGGCCTGATCCCCGTCAACCGCGACTCCAACCCCTCGGCCGTCCTGGCACCCACTCGCGAGGCGCTGAAGGCCGGCGAGGTCGTCGGCATCTTCCCCGAAGGCACGCTCACGCGCGACCCCGACCAGTGGCCCATGGAGTTCAAGTCGGGTGCCGCCCGCCTGGCCCTCGACACGGGCGTGCCCGTGATCCCCGTGTCGCAGTGGGGCCCGCAGGACATCATGGCCCCCTACAACGCCAAGGGCATGGACATGCGCCCGGGGCGGCGCGTCTCCTATCACTTCGGCGAGCCCGTCGACCTGTCCGACCTGATGAGCCCGGCGGGCTCGCAGGACCACGACGCCGTCAACGAGGCGACGCGGCGCATCCGCGACGCCGTGCGCGCGGGCGTGGGCAAGCTGCGCGGGCTGCCCGTGCCGGAGAAGGTGTGGGATCCCGCCACGCAGGCCGGTCCCTGGTGGGAAGAAGAGCAGGCCAAGCGCGCCAAGAAGGCGAAGAAGGCCCGCAAGAAGGGCTAATTGCGGATATCGACGACCACGCGCGAGGGATTGGATAAGAAACCGATCTGGAACTGGCGCTCGGTGGGCGCCCCGATGACGACGTGCGTGTTGTCTTCGAAGGCGCCGTCCGAGACGATGTCGAGGTCGCCCGCGCGCGTGTGTTCCCCGGCCGGGTAGCTGCCCTTTGGTGAGGTGGCGGTCATCGGCGTCCCGTCGAGGATGAGCTCCAGGACTGCCGCCCCCTCGACCTCGATGGGCAGGCCCCGTCCCTGCTCCAGCGCCTGGTCGCTCCACTGCGCCAGGCGGACGCCCGGGGAGCCCTCGCCGTCGAACTCCAGCACGACCCGGGTGAAGCCTTCGTGTGAGGCTGCGCGGATCGCGGTGAGGACCAGCGCCTTGTCCGGGTCGTCAGATCGCGTGGGCGGCAGCGCCGACACCGAGGACATCCAGTTGTCCGCGTTGATCGGCCTGGTCGCATCCAGGCCCGGCTCGTCGTTTCCGGGCGTCCCCTGGCCCGACTGCGCGCCCTCGACGGCGGGGGAGTGGCTCGCCTCCGACGAGGCCGGGGCGGGCTCGGTCGGCCCGGCCGTCGGAGCGGAGGGCGAGCAGGCGGCGAGCGCGAGGATGGCGAGGGCGGCGGGCAGCGCGCGGTGGTGAGACAAAGCCCCTCCTTGGAGTGTGACGGTTTTCCCATCCTAGTAGACTGGGGGCTGACAGGGAGGTCTCGATGAGTATGACAACAGCAGCGGTCCTGGGAACGGGAGCGTGGGGAACGACGTTCGCTCAGGTGCTCGCCGACGCGGGCGTGGACGTGACGATGTGGGGGCGCAACACTGACACGATCGCGTTCATCAACGGGCATGAGAACCCGACGTACTTGCCGGGTATCACCCTCTCCGAGCGCATCGAGGCGACCACGGACATAGCCCGCGCCGTCTCTGGCAAGCAGCTGGTGGTCGTCGCCGTGCCGGTCAAGGCAGTGCGCGTCACCCTGGAGGCCGCCCGTGCGTCCTTCGCCCCGAACGCTGCTCTGCTGTCCCTGGCCAAGGGCCTGGAACTGGGCACCCTCAAGCGCGTGGATCAGATCATCGCCGACGCGTCGGGCGTGCCCGGCAGTCGCATCGCCGTCCTGTCCGGCCCCAACCTCTCCCGCGAGATTGCCGACCGGCAGCCCACGGCGACGGTCGTCGCCTCCTCGGATGTGGAGCTCGCCAAGGAGATCGCCAGGGCCTGCCACAATTCCTACTTCCGTCCCTACGTCTCCTCCGACGTGGTGGGCACCGAGATGGCTGGCGCCACGAAGAACGTCATCGCGGTCGCGATCGGCGCCGCCGAGGGAATGGGACTGGGCATCAACACGCGCTCGACCCTCATCACGCGCGGCCTGGCCGAAATGACACGGCTGGGAACGGCGCTCGGCGCTGACCCCGCGACTTTCGCGGGCCTGTCGGGCATCGGTGACCTGGTCGCCACCTGCTCCTCGCGACTGTCGCGCAACTTCTCGCTGGGTCACCGCCTGGGTTCGGGCATGAGCCTGGCCGAGGCCATGGCGCTGTCCCCGGGCGTCGTCGAGGGCGTCGCTTCTGCCGCGCCCATCCTGCAGGTCGCCGCCTCCGTCGGCGTCGACATGCCGATCACGGGTGCCGTCGTCGAGGTTGTCGAGGGGCGCGCGAGTATCGCCGACATGGGCCGCATGCTGCTCGCCCGCCCGCAAAAGATGGACGGCTGGAAGATCGAGCTGGTCTAAACGCCGTGCAGGCGGGCGGGGAAAGCCTCCCGCGCGGTAGTCTTGGACCCATGACTGCTATTTCTCGTCCTCGCGTCCTCATCGTCTTTGGCGGGCGTTCTTCCGAGCACGAAATCTCTTGCTCGACGGCCGCCGGCATCCTGACCGCTATCGATCGCACGAAGTGGGACGTGATCCCGCTGGGAATCACGCGCGACGGCCAGTGGGTGCGCGTCGCCGACGACCCCTCGGCGCTGGCATTCAAGGACGGAAAGGGACAGTCCGTCACCGCCGGATCGACTCGCGTCGCCCTGACCCCGGGCGAAGGCAACCTCGTCGAACTTACCTACGAGGGCGACCCGGACGCGCCGGACTCGCGCGTCGTCGGCGTCGAAGACCTCGGCCACGTCGACATCGTCTTCCCGCTCCTGCACGGCCCCTACGGCGAGGACGGCACCATTCAGGGCCTCTTCGAGATGGCCGGCGTGCGCTACGTCGGCTGCGGCGTGACCTCCTCTGCCGTGTCCATGGACAAACACCTGACCAAGACCGTCCTGGCCGCCGCCGGCATCGACGTGGGCCGCTGGGAGCTGGTGACCGCCCGCCAGTGGGACGCCGACGCCGGCGCCTGCATGGACCGCATCGAACGCCTCGGCTTCCCCGTCTTCGTCAAGCCCTGCCGCGCCGGATCCTCCGTCGGCATCTCGCGCGTGACCTGCCGCGAGGACCTACCCGTGGCCATCAAGGAGGCCGCGAACCACGACCCGCGCGTCATCGTCGAGGCCTCCATCTCGGGCCGCGAGGTCGAGTGTGGCGTGCTGGGCTCGCGCCCCGACTGGCGCAGTGGCACCGCGCCCCTGGGAGAGATCGTCGTCCCCGAGGGCGAGTTCTACGACTACGAGCACAAGTACGTGGACGACGTCGTCGGCCTGTCCTGCCCGGCTGACGTGTCTTCCGAATACGCCGATCGCATCCGTGAGACGGCGTGGCGTGCCTTCGACGCCCTCGAATGCGAGGGCCTGGCGCGCGTCGACTTCTTCCTCGATGAGGCCACCGACACCGTCATCATCAACGAAGTCAACACGATGCCCGGCTTCACGCCCATCTCGATGTACCCGCAGATGTGGGCGGCCGCGGGCCTGTCCTACCCGGACCTGCTCAGCGAGCTCCTCACCGAAGCGTCGCAGCGCCCCCTGGGCCTGCGCTAAGGGCGTGGCCGCGCAACCGCACAACTGAGCGTGCGCCGCGGCCCCGCCCCGACCTCGTTATCTCTCATGACACCGACACGACACTCAAGGACACACATGACGACCCCGCCCAAAGTCACCCTGGTGACCTGTTCGTCCATGCCCCACCTGTTCCCCGGAGAAGAGGGCCTGCTCGATGAGCTGGCGTCGCGCGGTTGCGACCCCCAGATCAAGGTGTGGAACGACCCCGACGTTGACTGGTCCGACGCCGGCATGGTCGTCGTTCGCTCCGTCTCCGACTACGCGCAGGACCGCGCGGCGTTCCTGGAATGGACCCGCCAGCTGCGGCGCGTCCAAAACTCTGCCGACGTTCTCGACTGGAACACGGACAAGCACTACCTGAGGGAGCTGGCCGCCCTGGGTATGCCGACGATTCCCACCAGCTGGCTGGAACCCGAGCAGAACCTGTCCAAGCATCAGATTCACACGCGCTTCCCGGCCTTCGGTGAGTTCGTCGTCAAGCCCGCCGTGTCCTCCGGCGTGCGCGACATCGGCCGCTACACGACCGTGGACACCCGCCAGCGCCAGGCCGCCATGCGCCAGGTGCAGGGGCTGCTCGGCGACGGCCGCTCGGTCATGATCCAGCGCTACGTCGAGGAGATCGACCTGCACGGCGAGATCTCGCTTGTCTTCTTCAACGGACTGGTTTCCCACGCCGTCGAGAAGCGCTCCGCCCTGCACCCCGCCTCCGTCACCAACCCTGAGATGCACGAGGCCGTGGTGACCGCCGAGGCCGCCGACTCCGTCGCGTGGCAGTGGGGCGAGGAAATCCGCCGTGTCCTGCACGACTACGTGCGTGCCCGCCGGGGCCACGACGAGCTGTTCTTGTTCAACCGCGTGGACCTGGTCCCCGACGGCAAGGGGTCCTTCCTGGTCATGGAGGTCTCCCTCGTGGATGCCGACCTGTACCTGGGTGCCACCCCCGGCGCGCTGGGTAACTTCGCGGACGCGATCTCCGCTCGCGCCCACTGGTGATGCACGCCACCGCCGTGAGGGCAGTGCTCGAGTTTCCAAGCTCGGGCGGGTAGTGCTAAACTCTACCCGTTGCCTTCACGGCGACGCGATGGTGGCTGTAGTTCAGTTGGTAGAGCACCTGGTTGTGGTCCAGGACGTCGCGGGTTCGAGTCCCGTCAGCCACCCCACCGCCCCGGCGCTTCGGCGTCGGGGATTTTGTTTCTGCAGTATGCTTGTAGCATCCTCAAATGACCGGACAAAGGAGTTGTCATGCCCAGCGTGATCGCCTACGGCTGCGACGACGCCACCACCCAGTTCCACCCCCTTCAGATCGACATCCGCGAGCCCGGCGAAGGCGAGATCTACTTCGACGTCGCCTACGCGGGCATCTGCCACTCCGACATCCACTCCGCCCGCGGCGAGTGGGGGCCCGTGGCCTACCCGCTCGTGCCCGGCCACGAGTTCGTCGGCACCGTCGCCAAGGTCGGCCCCGGCGTCACAAAGTTCAAGGTGGGGGATCGCGTGGGCGTGGGCTGCATGGTCGGCTCCTGCGGCACGTGCGAGATGTGCGAATCCGACTATGAGCAGTGGTGCACGTCGACGCCCGGCAC
>CATWCG010000115.1:0-6096 GCA_958349165.1 uncultured Actinomyces sp.
ACTCCTCCCTGACCGTCCCCGCGCGCACCTTCGGCGCCCCCGTGGGCGGGGGCAGCTGGGCCTCCTCGCAGATTCTGCCGCAGGCCACCGCCCTGGATGGCACCCTCACCGCGAATTCACGCGCGAAGACCAAGGCTCCCGTGTCCATTACCGGCTGCGCGTCGGGCAATGGTGCGGACGGCAACCGCAGCGTGAGGGTCGTGGCCGACACGATCTACTGGCCGCTGCCGGAGGGGTCCTACACGATCACGTCGCCCTTCACGATGCGTATTTCGCCCGTCTCCGGGCAGCTGCTCGCGCACGAGGGCATCGACATGGCTGCCCCCCTGGATACGCCGATCACGTCCGTGTACGGCGGGGTCGTCGAGGAGGTCGCAGAGAATTCGCGCTCGGGCGCCTACGTGCAGATCAAGCACACGCTGGCGGACGGCACGGTCTTCCACTCGGCCTACCTGCACCAGTACATGAACAAAATCAAGGTGAAGGTCGGTGACACCGTCACCGCCGGGCAGGTCATTGGCGCGGTCGGCTCCAACGGCTGGTCCACCGGCCCCCACCTGCACTTCGAAATCCACGACTCCTCGGACACTCCCGTGGACCCGGAGGCGTGGATGACCGCCCACAAAGCCGTCTATCTCGGACAGGAGTCTTGCACATGATGCCCGTGACCATGCGTCAGGGACCCATCGTCTTCGCCCATCGGGGCGGCGGCCAGGAGGCACCCGAGAATACGATGAGTGCCTTCGCTCACGCCTACGAGGCCGGGGTGCGTCACATCGAAACGGACGCCCACCTGACCGCGGACGGTCAGGTCGTCATTTGTCATGATGAGACCGTGGACCGCTGCTACGACGGGACCGGCGTGATCGCGCAGATGACGTGGCGGGAGCTGTCCGCGCTGCGCCACCGTGACTCCGGGGAGCAGCTGCCCCTCCTCGCGCAGGTGCTGGAGGCCTTCCCGGACGCGTACTTCAACATTGACGTGAAGGAGCCGGGCGTCGAGGGGCCGCTCCTCGACGTCGTGGCCGACCATGGCGCCGCCGACCGCGTGCTCGTGGCCTCCTTCTCGGAACCGCGCCTGCGCGCCGTGCGTGACGCCGCCGCTTCTGACCCGGCGCGCGCCGTCGCCACGTCTCTGGGGACCGAGGCCGTGGTGCGCCTCGTGGGCGCCGCGAAGAGCGCGACGAACCCCGCCTGGTGGCACGTGCCCGGCCCGCGCCAGGGGGCCATCGCCGCGCAGGTTCCCATGCGTCAGGGCCCCATCCGCGTCGTCGATGAGCGCTTCGTGGCC
Source organism: uncultured Actinomyces sp. (assembly GCA_958349165.1). Taxonomy (GTDB): domain Bacteria; phylum Actinomycetota; class Actinomycetes; order Actinomycetales; family Actinomycetaceae; genus Pauljensenia. Next base: position 1,292 of record CATWCG010000115.1, read on the forward strand.
ACCGCGCACACCCTCGGCTTGGCGGTGCACGTGTGGACCATCAACACGGTGGCCGACGTGCTGCGCCTCCTCGAGGTCGGCGTGGACGGCATCGTCACCGATCGCCCCGCGTTCCTGCGGGACTTCCTGGAGGCGCGCGGCCTGTGGACCCCGCCTCCGGCGCCCGGCGCTGTCTCGGGGCCCAGAGACTGAGGTTGTTGCGTGAATTGGCGGGCGCGCACCGGAGGGTGCGCGCCCGCTTTCTTGTGCCCCTGGTGCTTTGACTTTCTTGTGGCCGTGCAATATTCTGACGTGTTACTGCTTGCTGTGACGTCAGGAGAAACAGTGTCCGGTTTGATTGCAGGGGGACCGGGGAGACAGTTGTGAATTCGGAGCTTAACTCATACCCGCTCGGTGCCTTCCTCCTCGGGGTGTCGGGGATGGCCTACTGGTATTACAAGATGTTTCACGCCAGCGGAGGCTGGGATGTGCCGCAACGCGCGGGGAGATATTGGCGCCCCAAGAACTATTACTCCGTCGTGCTGCCGTCATATTCCATGTGGCTGATCGTCGGGCCGGTGGTCGGATGGTTTGGCCAGTTTGATCCTCCGAAGTGGTTGTTTTTCTGCGCGTGTATTCCAGTATTTCTTTTTCCGATACTGTTCGTTGTTGGTTTTCTGCCCATTAAATTTCCCGATTGTATGTACCCGGAATGGCAATATGCCAAGCGCAATGGCCTATTAGAAGAAGGGAAAAACGGTCAGAAGTCCTCTCGGAACCGCGATTCCGGCGGGGTAGATCGTCTTGTGGGCACAGGCGTGACGATGTGTGTGGCCTCCGGTTGGAGGCAGCTGTCGGAGGAGGAACGCGGAGAGCTTGGGGATCTCGGCCAGGATGAGAGTATTCGCTGCATTGCCGTCGGAGAGACGACAGAGGGGTACGTGCCGAACATCGTCATCACTGAAACTGAGGTCTTCAGCGGCAAAGGGGAGAAGGAGATCCTCGACGACAGCGCTCGTCGCCTGGCTGAGCCACATCCTGGATGTCGCCTCATAGATGATATCGTCGTGCCGTATCCAACCGCGCGTACCCGCCTCATCACGGGCGTGTACACCCTCAACGGCACCTCGATGACTGTCTCGCAGCTTGTGTGGCTTACCCGGCATAGAAACGAAGGGGACGAGGAACCCCGCCGATTCCTATGGGCCGCAACATGCACGTGCGCGAGTAGTGACTTCCCAACCGTTATTGCCAGCTTCATGGAGATGGCGCAGACTCTGGAGGTCGAATCGTGACCGTCGAAGGAGCCACGGCCTCGTCGTCAGAGGAGCTCATCGTCTCCGTCGAACAGGCGAATGCGCTTATTGACCTCATTGGGATACGGGAAGGGCATAACGCTCTATCGAGTGCGTTGCCGGTCAGCGGCCTCGTGGGCGCTGGCCTCGCTGACTCCAATGGCCTCGCGGGTGACGTTGAGGCGATCCTGGGTCCCGCGCGCACGGTCGACTATCGTCTCGCGATCCGCGTCGTCTCCCCGAGGCCGAGTATCGGCGTGCGGAATGTGAGGATCTGGCCCTCGCGGCCGCGCTCGGTCATCATGCGCGCCGAGGATGCCGGTGCGCACTTCACCCAGGTCGATGACTGCGATGTCCCGCGCATCCTGGCCGAGGAGAGCCTCCTGGAGCCCGGGCCAACCATCCATGACGGGCCGCCGTGGATCTCCGCTGACTTCGTGCAGGCGGTGCGTGAGGTGGACCTGGAGAGAGCACAGTCAGCCCTGATCGATGTGGCCGCCAAGGGCCCCAGCGACTCTCACTTCTCGCAGGACTGCTGGCACAAGCGGTGGAGCGTCGTGCTGTGCGTGCGGGAAGAACGGACTCGGGACCGGTGGAAGGAGACCGAGCACGTCGAATGCTTCGTCACCGATCACATGCACGCGCAAATCCACGCGCCCCTCGATCCCCGCGCACTTACCCTCATGCAGGAGCGGAACGCACCCACCCTGGACGCTCCGCCGCGCACGGCCCTGTGGGGGTTCATGATGGAGCTACTCGCCCAGAAGTGAGGCTCGTGGGTGCTTTGACGTAGCGAAACGAGGGGGCGGAGCCGGCCGGCTCCGCCCCCTCAACGCATCCGTCAGGAACGCCCGCTCACTCGTTGCCGCTGAAGTCGGCCACGGCCTCGTCCAGGCCCGCGCGGCGGATACGCACCAGCGAGAGGAACACCAGGCCGAGAGCCAGAGCGATGCCCAAGCCTCGAACCAGCCACGACTCGCCCACGAAGATCATCGCCATGGCGGCCAGCACGGGCACCAGCAGCGTGAACGCGTAGCCAACGTAGCGGCCAAACGACGGCATCGGCACGCCGTCGGATTCGGCGACCGACTTGACCATGAAGTTCGGGCCGTTGCCGATGTACGTGATCGCGCCACAGAACACGGCGCCCAGCGAAATCGGAATCAGGTAGTACTCGGGCACGCCTGCGACCAGGGTGCCCTCACCGCCGGAAGCCTTCGCCATCTCGAAGAACGTCATGTACGTCGGGGCGTTGTCCAGGACGGACGACAGGCCGCCCGTGAACACGAAGTACGTCATGCGCGTGAGTGGCAGCGACGGGGCGATCTGCTCCAGGTAACGCAGCGCCGGCGCCATCGTCGAGAAGATACCGATGAACAGGGTCGCAACCTCCATGATCGGGCCCCACGTGAACGCGTTCTCCTCAAAGCGCACCTTCTTGTCCGAGAGCTTGTAGGACAGGCCCGCGACCGTAAACATGATGATCTCGCGCCACGGCACGAAGCCGGTCCACGAGTGCACGTGGCCCTCGGCCAGCGCCTCGCCATCCCAGGACGGAGCGAAAGCAACGGACAGGATGATAATCGCGAAGAACAGCAGATTGATCTTTCCGTGCAAGCGCAGGGGCTGCACGTCGCGGTCGTCGGACTCGATGGAGGCCGTGTCCTCGGAGGCGTAACGCACGCGGTCAATCGAGTAATACGACAGGAGCAGCAGTACCAGGACGAACAGCCACTCCTTCCACAGCGCGAACGTCCACGCGAACGGCACGCCGTGCAGGTAGCCGAGGAACAGCGGCGGGTCGCCGAGCGGAGTCAGTATGCCGCCACAGTTCGCCACAATGAAGATCGTGAAAAGAACCGTGTGCACGCGGTGCTTGCGTTCCTTATTCGTCTCCAGGAGCGGGCGGATCAGCAGCATGGCCGCGCCCGTCGTCCCGATAAACGAGGCCAGCAGACCGCCGATCGCCAGGAAGATCGTGTTATTACGCGGGGTCGCCTGAATGTCACCGGCCAGGTGAATGCCGCCAGACACCACGAACAGCGCGAAGAGCAGCGCAATGAACTGCACGTACTCCACGCCCGTGGCGATGAGCGGGCCGGTGCCCGCCCTCATGAACATCCAGACCGTCGTCGGCACGCCGAGAGCGAGCGCGACGGAGAGCTGGGAGCATTCCTTTTCCCACCAGTGCGAGGTTTTCGGGATGATAGGCAAGAGCGCGATGCACGCGAGCATCGCGACGAAGGGGAGCAGACTCCACCACGGGTAGGTCATTGGCCATTCCTTGGTAGACGATAGAGACGCCCTTTATTTTATGTCGTGTGCGCGGGCGTGCGGGCGTTGTCCGAGGTGGGGGTCGCCTCATCGACGAGGCCGGGGCGGGCAGGTGCGCGGGTGCGGGCTCGCGGTGGGCGCGACAATGGCGGCGGCCGTGATGCCGCGTCTGCGCGGGCGTGTGGCGGGGCGCGGGTATGCGTGGCGCCCCGAACAGGACTCGAACCTGCGACCTCTTGCACCGGAGGCAAGCGCTCTATCCGCTGAGCTATCGGGGCAGCTCCGCCAGTTTAGCAGGCTTCAAACGCCCGCGCGTGACGGTGAGGTGTGCCATACTAGTGGGCGTTGCTTGTTCGAGAACCCCTCAGGAGGATTCCATGCGCGTCCATATTGCCACTGATCACGCCGGTTTTGAGCTCAAGGAAAAGATCGTCGCTGATCTGCGTGAGAAAGGCTATGACGTCGTCGACCACGGCGCACACGTGTACGACGCCCTCGACGACTACCCGCCGTTCTGCATTGAGGCAGCGCAGGCCGTTGTGGATGAACCCGGTAGCCTCGGCGTCGTTATTGGCGGATCGGGTAACGGTGAACAGATGGCTGCGAATTGTGTGCAAGGTGTGCGCGCCGCCCTCGTGTGGTCGGATGCTACCGCTCGTCTAGCTCGTGAGCATAACGACGCAAACATGATGGCGGTCGGTGCTCGTCAGCACAGCGAGGAAGAGGTCTTGGCTCTCATCGTTACTTTCCTCGAGACTCCCTTCAGCGGGGATGAGCGCCACCAGCGTCGTATCGACCTGATGGCCGCTTATGAGCGTTCCGTGCGCGCCTGATCGCTTAGCGACGCGTGGCGGGGCCGGCGGATCCGCCGGCCCCGTTTTGTGCGCCCGGTCTCGGGTTTCTGGTGTCTTCGGTCCCGCCACGCATGCCCCGCTTCCCGGCCCGGGCCTCGTTCTCTGTGTTTGTGTGCCGTCGACAACGTGGTTCCCCACAAATGTCGCATGCAATTCCCCTGAGCTTATTTCAGGTTTTGAAATCAGGTTGTTGGAATTCTGCGGTTTCTTGAGGTTTGTTGATTGTTCAAGCATCGAATTGCATGCGACTTTTGGGAGGCGCGTGGGGTAGCCCTCATGTGGTCGCTGCCGCGCGCTCGATCCGCGAATCCGGCCCGGGCCTCGTTCTTTGTGTTTGCGTGCCGTCGGCAACGTGGTTCCCCACAAATGTCGCATGCAATTCCCCTGAGCTTATTTCAGGTTT
>CATWCG010000116.1:0-6058 GCA_958349165.1 uncultured Actinomyces sp.
GGACCAGGTGGGCGAGGGCGACCGAGGAGGCGATGTCGCCGCCGGCGGGCCCGCCCATGCCGTCGGCGAGGATCAGGAGGTTGGCGCCGGCGTAGCCGGAGTCCTGGTTGTTGGAGCGCACCAGGCCCACGTCGGAGCGGGCAGCGTAGTGGAATTGAACGGCTTTTGCTGACATGTCAACCCACCAATTCGAGCGTGGTCTGGCCGATGCGGATGACGTCGCCGATCTTGAGCTGGCGGGGTTGGCTCAGGCGTTCGTCGTCGATGAAGGTGCCGTTTCGGCTGGAGAGGTCTTCGATCCACCAGCCGTCGGACTGGGGGGTGAGGGCTGCGTGGCGGCTGGAGGCGTATTCGTCTTCGAGGACGAGGGTGCACGCTGGGGAGCGGCCGATGACGATGGGGGCTTCGCCGAGGGGCAGCATGGTGCCCACGAGCGGCCCGCCGGTGACCAGGAGGTCCTTGGGGGCCAGCGGGTTGGTGGAGGTGCGCTTCTTGTCCTTGCGCTTGTTGCGCGAGGCTTTGCGGCGCGAAGCGGCCTTGTCGCGTCCCTTGCCGCGCGGGGTGACGACGGTGCCGAAGATGTCGCGTCGCAGCGTGTTGACGGCGGCGAGCACGAGGAGCCAGAGCAGCAACAGGAACCCGATGCGGAAGACGGTAAATGCGAGGTCAGTGGTCACTTCATTAAACTCCGCTCTGGTCTGGGTGCGTCCAGAAGAGGATCTTGGTACGTCCGATGACGATTTGGTTGCCGTCGAGCAGGGTTGCTGCGTCGATGCGGTGGCCTTCGACGAAGGAGCCGTTGGTGGATCCCAGGTCGGTCGCGATGACCCCAGTGGGGGTGATGCGCAGTTCGAGGTGGCGACGCGAGACGCCGGAGTCGTTGACGACGATGTCAGCTTCGGAGCCGCGCCCGATGACGGTGACGGGCTCGGTGAGGAGCCACTTGTCGCCGTCGACGTCGATGATGGGGTGTTCGGGGGACGCGGACGAGGCCGTGGCGGGGGCGGCGGGTCCGCGCCGGTTTTCGGCGTCGACCTTGAGGGTGCCGCTGGGTTCGGAGGCGTCGGCGATGAATTCGATGGTGACCGGGCCGAGGAGGGAGTAGCCGTTGGAGGAGGCGTGTTCGGTGGCCTGTTGGGCGAATTCGTCGGCGAGGACGTCGAGGGATGCTTCGAGTGAGGTGAGGTCGGTGCGCGAGGCGTAGACGGTGAAGTGGTTGGCGGCGATGATGCGAGTCGCGGAGACTTCCTGGACGGATTCGTCCATGGCGCGGCGGATCGCCGTGGTGATGTCCACGGGCTTGATCCCCGACCGGAACACGCGCGAGAAGGCGCCGTTGACGCCCCGCTCGACGGCGCTCTCGAAGCGGTCGAAGATGCTCATAGTCGTGCTCTCCTCATTCCCCCGCGCTGTGTGCGCGACGTACGTTGTGTGTGGAAGCGAGGCCGCTTCCGGTCCCAGTTTAGCGGCGATAGTAAGCACCGGTGCCCCATCTGTCGGGATGTTCCCGATGTGGGGTGGCGCTGGTCGTCGCGTGCAATGCGCGTGATGGCGGGGAATACCGCGCCATGATGCGCCTGTGACAGCTGGTGCACATGTTACACGTGTGACTATAAGTGTGATGGAGCAAACAAAGTGAGAGGGGTGTTCTCTTGGCGGCGCGTCTGGCGTTGACTGCTTGTCAGCGGTGTTCGTTGATGTGCCAATCTGAGCCTGTGTGGAATTAACGCGGAATATAGACGTATGCTCGACGGTCATAAAAGCACTGGTAAAACTCGAATACGATGATATCTACCACAACTTACTCATTAATTGACGGGACTTGCTAGGGTGGCGTGGTAACTATTGCTAACTGGGGGAACTATGCACCATGACGAAGCTGTGAGCAGTGCTCGCCTGGCGGACACCGCTCCTCCGCGAGGGCGATACGCGCCCGAGGCCTCCCTCCGCACCCGCGGTCCGAGGCCTCGTCGTTTTCTCACTCGCGCCCTGATCGCCGGGGCGCTCGCCGCCGCCTCGGCACTGCCCGCGCTCACCTCCGCGGTCGAGCCCGCCCACGCCGAGGCTCCCCTCGAGACGCCCGGCGTGACCACGACCTCGTTTAATCGCGCTGAGGGGCGTATCGGCGCCACCGTCATCAACAACAGTGAAGGAGATCGCACAACCTTCGTGTCCGACAACGGCTACTTCGGTGTTGTGCGCGGCCAGTCGCGCTACAACTCGAGCGACCCGAACCAGTCGTCGATCAAGCACACCAGCGGCACTCAGGTTCAGCCGTGGCTGAAAGCATCCGTGGCTGAGAGTGGGGACTACTGGTCCTACATCGTTCGAGGCAAGCCCTACACAGCTACTGCTGAATACAGTCCGTACTACATCTCCGCCTCCACGACGAGTGCTCTGGGCTTCAAGCCCAACGATCCCGGAACGGTGACGCTGGGTGAGCCATTCCTGATCGGGGCCGTGCGCCACAACAATTTCACGATTCTTACGTGGAACGACTGGGTGCACTCTACCTTCGACGTGCGCATCGGAGACCTGGAGGAGTCCTTCCCCTTCGACCAGTACGAGACGACGAACGACACGGAGACGACCGCGGTGCCCCGCGCCGGAGGTCCCTACGAGTACAAAGACGCAGCCAGTGGGACCTACTGTCCCCCCGGCGCGCCCTACAAGGCGCGCAAGCGCGGGGATAAGGTCACCTGGTACTGCCACAAGTACGTGGGCGCAGGAAAGGGTGATACGGACATCTACAAGAATCCCAACCCGCCCGCCGGGAATGGGGAACCCCGGAAGTACCCCGAGAATGCGGGTGCTCCTGGCCAGACTCCCGGCTCTGACGACATCCTGACGATCCGCAAGACCTCGTCGGAAAAGACCGTCATGATCAACGGGATGCCGCATCGCCTCTTCATCTACGGCTTCGTGCCCAACGCGGACGGCAACTGCCCCGCCCAGCCCCCGGCGGGCGTGGAGCCGGTGGCGACGTTCGTGACGAAGGAGAACAGGTCGTCATTTGGTTGTATGTATGGGTCGTTCCAACAGGAGCGCTACGTGCGCGTCGCCAAGACGATCACCGAGGACTCGGAGGGCGTCGGCGGGGAGATCCCGCCCTTCACCTTCACGACGCGGGTCGGCGATGGCTGGACCGGCATGACCGGCACGCCGGACACGACGCTCGTGGCCGCCGACGGCTTCGTGGAGGCGGGCTCCTTCTCGGATGCGCAGCTGACCCCCACCGGCTACGGCGCTGGCGGCACCGCGACCTCGTCCTACAAGGCCTTCATCCCCGGCCAGTCGAAGTTCGTCATCGCCGAGACCGGCCCCGTCCTGCCCGGGTACTCCCCGAAGCCCGGCTACTTCGGCCCCACCTGGGAAACCAGCGAGCTGCAGGGGAGTCCCGTATGGGCCATGACCGACGTGACCTGCCTGAACGGCGTGGGTGAGCGCGTGAACGTCACGCGCGACGCGACCACCGGCGGCGTGGACTTCTCGGAGGTTGCCCCGGCCTCGTCCCCCGCGGCGCTGCCGATCACGTGTACCTTCACGAACCAAAAACAGTCGCCGAACCTGCGCCTCGACAAGAGCCTCGATGCTGTTGAGGGCGGGACGACCGACACGATCACCGTCACCTATCGCATCACCGCAACCAACGACGGCAACGTCAAGGGATCGACGGGCCGCGTCGTGGACCGTCCCGACTTCGCGCCGGGGCTGACCGTGCAATCCGCACGCATCACGACCGAACCCGAGAATATCGACCAGGCCCCCGCGCTGCCCGCAACCGAAAACTACGTCCTGACCGAGGGGACCGACATCGAGCCGGGCGCCTCCGTCACCTGGTACATCCGCTTCACCGTCGCGCGCGACACGAGCGCCGAGGGGTACAGGGAGACCCTGCTCGAGTGTCGCACCGAGAATGAGCGCCTCGTTCCGGGCCACGGCCTCTACAACGAGGTCGCCGGACCCAAGGATCACGACGGCAGCGCCAACAACGAGGCCTGTGCGCCCGCTCGCCCGCGCTCGATCCGCGTCGAGAAGGCCGGAACCCAGCCCGTGGGCACGCCCAACGATGACGGCACCTACCCGCTCGACGGCGCTGCTTTCGCGATCTACGACAACGCGGAGCTCAGCGGAACCCCGGTCAGCGTCCTTGATGGTGGATCCAGCTTCGTGGTCTCGTCCCTGGAGAAGGGCGTCACCTACTGGCTCGTGGAGACCCGTGCGCCGGCGGGCCACGTCCTGCTGCCGCGCCCCGTTCCCTTCCATATCGAGGTTGGGACCGATGACGCGCGTTCGACCGTCGTCGTGGCCGACTATGGACCGGACCAAGGCTTCACTTCCGTGCGAGTCCTGCCCGCCGACGCCGCCGCGAGCGGCGACGCCGCCCTGCCCGGCATCCGCGTCGTCGACACCCAGGTTGGCGTGCTCCCCAAGGCCGGCGCCGCCGGGGTGTATCCCTACCTCGCTGTGGCCGCGTGCCTGCTCGGTGCGGCCGCCGGCTGCGGGTGGATGCGTCGCAGGGTCGTTGTGATGTCTCGATAGGCCGCCTGTTTGTGCGTCGCATACCGGGGGTGCCCGCCGATCGGCGGGCGCCCCCGGGTGTTTCGTGGAGGGTGGTCAGGAGTGGCTGCTGGCGGACGCCTCGGCGGCGCATCTTTGCTTGTGTTATGCAGCGCACAATGAGATTCTATGACCAGGTGGTTGGCGATCCGGGCCGTTTCATGCCAGACGATATGGGTCCGGGCCGAAGGTCCCATTAGGATGAGGTTGGTCGCCATGTGGAAAGGATTTGTCTGATGAGCTGGCTATCGTCTGCGTGAGCTGCGCGGTGGGCGTGTTTATGCCCGCGCACGCGGGCGCACATGAATGCTGACCTAGGAGGCTGGGCGGGAACTAAGTCCCATTGTTATGGTGAGCCAGTAACCATATCAACGTGGGGGCAGTATGAGACTCACTGATACGCAGCGCGACACCCGAACCCAGGGCGCCTCAGACCGGGACAATTCCGTGGCGGGCGGGCACCTGGCCGGCCGGGCTGCGGGCGCGCGGCGCTCCCGCCGCCTCGCCGTGCGCGGCCTCGTCGCCTCCGCGCTCGCGAGCCTCGCCCTCTCCGGCCTCGTGAGCATGCCCGACGCCGCCCGCGCCGAGGCGCCCCTCGAAACCCCCGGCGCCGATGCCATCACCGTCAACCGCTCCCAGGGGCGCATCGGGGCGACCGTCCTCAACGACTCCGGCACGGACCGCACCACCGTCGTAGCCGACAACTCCTACTTCGGCATCGTGCCCGGCATGACGGTCTACAACTCCGCCGACCCCAACCAGCGATCCCTCGCATACCGCGCCGGATACTCCCAGGACTGGCTCGACGCGAACACGGCGGCGAGCGGCGACTACTGGTCCTACGTCACCCGAGGCGTCGCCTGGGACTACCACCTGGCCGCCTACTACCAGTACCCCTACTACGGCGAATACACACCCGACGCGATCTCGACCTCGACGACGAGCGCCCTCGGCTACAAACCGAACAACCCGGGGACGGTCCCCCTCAACAACACCTTCCTGATCGGCGCCGTGCGCCACAACAACTACCCCATCTACTCCCAGATCCACTGGGTGCACTCCTCCTTCGATATCCGCATCGGCGATCTCGAGGAGTCCTTCCCCTTCGACCAGCACGAGACGACGAACGACACGGACACGACCGCGGTGAAGCGTGCGGGGGGTCCCTACAAGGTGTCCTTCAAGGCCTCCGCGCCGCGCACCTGCCCCTCGGACGCCCCCTACTACGCGCTCAACCGAAATACGGGTACCACGTGGTACTGCTACAAGTACGTGGGCGAGGGCAACGGCAACCGAGACATCTACACCGATTACCCGCAGAACTACCCCGAGTCGAAAGGTAGGCCCGACCAGACGCCCGACTCGGACGACGTCCTGACGATCACCAAGACCACCTCGGACCAGACGATCACCGTCAACGGGATCCCCTACCGCCTCGTCCTCTACGGATTCGTTCCCAATGCGGACGGCAACTGCCCCGCGACCCCGCCCGCAGGCT
>CATWCG010000117.1:0-6055 GCA_958349165.1 uncultured Actinomyces sp.
CCGCCCCGCTCCCGCGGGCCGCGACCTTCGTGTTCCTGTCAACACCGCCCGCAATGTGAGCGCCGACGCTGTCCGGGCCACGGCCTCGTACAAGGTCGGGGGCGTAGGCGCGGTACCCTTAGACCAGTCGTATGACCCACTGAACGGAGACACTATGCCCAGGATGTTCGGCACGGACGGCGTGCGAGGACTGGCAAACGTTGACATCACCGCGGATCTCGCGCTCCAGCTCGGCGAGGCCGCCGCCCGCCAGTTCGGTGGGGCGCGGCGCGCTGACGGTTCGAAGCCGCGCGCGATCATTGGCCGCGATACGCGCATTTCGGGCGAGTTCCTCGATCACGCCCTCGCGGCGGGCTTGGCGAGCGCCGGCATGGACGTGACCCGGATCGGCGTCGTGACCACGCCCACGGTCGCGCATCTGACGGCTACCGAGGACACCGTTGACCTCGGCGTCATGATTTCCGCCTCCCATAACCCGATGCCCGATAACGGCATTAAGTTCTTCGCGCACGGCGGGTACAAGCTCGCCGATTCGGTCGAGGATGAGATCGAGGCCCTCGTGAATACGGAGTGGGATCGCCCCACCGGCGATGGCGTCGGCGAAATCAACGCCGATCACGCGTGGGCTAAGGATTCCTACATCGCGCATCTCGTCGGGGCGATTGGCACCGACCTGCGGGGCATGAAGATCGCGATCGACTGCGCGAACGGCGCCGCCTCCGAGCTTGGCCCAGCCGTTTTCCGTGAGCTTGGCGCCGATATCACCGTCATTAACGCCGAGCCTGACGGCCGCAACATCAACCTGCACGCCGGTTCGACGCACCCCGAGGGCCTGCAGGCCGCCGTCGTCGAGGCCGGCTGCGACTTTGGCGTCGCATACGACGGGGACGCGGACCGCTGCCTGGCCGTCGACCACGAGGGCAACCTGATCGACGGGGATAAGATCATGGGCGCGCTGGCCGTGAACGCCAAGGCGCGCGGCGCGCTCGCCAAGGACACGCTGGTCGTCACCGTCATGAGTAACCTGGGCCTGCTCATCGCCATGCGCGAGGCCGGGATCGCGACCGTGCAGACCGGAGTGGGCGACCGCTACGTCCTGGAGGAGATGCTGGCGTCCGGGTACTGCCTCGGTGGGGAGCAGTCCGGCCACATTATTGCTCGCGACCATGCGACGACGGGTGACGGCATCTTGTCCTCGCTGCTCGTCTCGCGCATGGTCAAGGAATCCGGCCGTTCCCTGGCCGACCTGACGTCCTTCATTAAGCGCCTGCCGCAGACCCTCATCAACGTGGGTGGCGTGGACCGTGCGGCTGCGTCGACGAACCAGGCCGTGGCTGAGGCTGTGGCCGCCGCTGAGGCTCGCCTGGGCGACAGTGGGCGCGTGCTTCTGCGTCCCTCGGGTACCGAGCCGCTCGTTCGCGTCATGGTCGAGGCTGCGACCCAGGAGGAGGCTGACGCCGTGGCCTCCTCGCTGGCCGACGTCGTCAAGGAAAACCTCGCGCTGTGAGCGCAGGGCGCTGACGTTACGAGGGGGCGGGCACCGGTGGGTGCCCGCCCTCTGTTTTCTTCGTGTGCGCGATCGCCCGAGTCGTTGGCTCCGACATGGTGTGTCACAGGTGCGCGTCGTTCATGGGTGACGTGACCTGCAGATATGCGATGAGTGCTGAACGAAGCGCCGTTGCGGACTTGACAGATTCTGGAAAAGCGCGCCGATTTCGCTGCGAAACTCGGCACAGCGAGAGTATGGTCGGTGTCACGATTGCTTCATTACTGTCATCACAGGAGGACGATTCTCGTGGAGATTCCGTTTATTCTCGGGGCCTACGCGTCGCATCCGGCGCCTGAGCTCGAAGCCGACTACTACCAGCTCCTCGCCGACCAGCCCTGGGTCAGCGGCGTGGAGATCCCCTACCCGGGGCAGCTCGCCACCCAGGTCGATGTGTTGGCCGCTCACCTGGCGCCGCATTGGGATTTCAATACCATCACGGCGATCCCTGGCACCATGCAACACGTGTGGAAGGACGCCACTTTCGGCCTGGCCTCGCCCGACGAGGAGGGGAGGCAGGCCGCCCTGGCCTTTACCCGCGCGCTGTGCGACGACCTCGACAACCTGTGCGATAAGGCCGGGCGCCTGCTCGTCGGGCGGGTGCAGCTGCACTCGGCGCCCACGCGTCTGGCGGACGCCGAGGCCTTCAAGCGCTCACTCGAGGAGGTCGTCGGCTGGGACTGGAGTGGGGCGACCCTGGTCGTCGAGCACTGCGACAAGTACGTGCCGGAACAAAAGCCCGAGAAGGGTTTCCTCTCCCTGGGTGACGAGATCGACGTCGTCGCCGAGGTCGGCATCGGCATCCACCTGAACTGGGGTCGCTCCGCCGTGGAAGGACGCGACGCGGAGACCGCCTACCAGCACGTGCGTGAGGCGGGCGAGCGCGGGGTGCTCGACGGCGTCGTCTTCTCGGGCGCGGGCCCGGAGGAGACGCAGTACGGCTACGCCTGGATTGACGGGCACCTGCCCGCTCAGGCCGACGAGCCGACCTCCCTCATGGACGCCGAGCAGATCGGTCGCTGCGCCCAGGCGGCGCTCGCGGGCGGCGCGGAGTATCTCGGCGCGAAGGTCTGCGTCCCCAAGGACGCCTCCCTCGCCAAGCGCCTGGCCATGCTGGAGGGTATCTACCGGGCCTGCCACCTCCAGGGGTAGCGGCGAGTGCGAGGCCGTGGTCCCTCGTCGTGTGAGAGCGCGGGCGAGGCCGTGGCCGGCTCAGCGCGAGGCGGCAGTAAGCGGGAGGGGCGGATGCAACAGGCATCCGCCCCTCCCTCAGGTTGTATTGACGGGCCTCTCGTGGCCGCTGCGTGCCTAGCGCGAGAGGAAACGCCGTGCAAATGCGGAAGACTGGTCGAGGTAGTGGTAGCTCCAGGCGCGGAAAGTCTTGTCATCAATGTCTACATTGGTGAGGAGCTCATGAATCTCCGGATTGTCTGGCTGCGTGATCGTCTCGTACGTTCCTTCCGGCGAATAGTAGAAGATGTCGCGGCTCAGCAGCATGCCCGGCGTCCTGCTTGCTGCGGCCATGAGGTAGCGAATGGTGTGGATGACAGCCATGAGCTGTTGGAGAATATGTGCAGGGTCGACGGGGCTGTAACACAGGACGTGACACATTGGGGCCATCAAGAATAGGCCGTGAGGTGCGTGGACCTGGAAACGTGACATGAGCGCGGGCACGTTCGCGGCTTTCGCTGAGATGTATACGGATCGTGTGGTCAGGCTGGTTAGTGGTCCCACCTGCTCGACCCGGTCAACGGCTACGGTATCAGTGTTCATTTGCCCGTAATAGAAGAGCTCGTCGACGCTCAGTGGGCATTGGTCCAGCTGTTCGTCTGACAGTTGGAACCGTGTGTTCCCGTCTGCAAGGCTGAGTATCAGCTTGAGTTCTCCGGGGTATTGGCGGCAATACGAATAGCGAGGATTTGTGGCAAGATCGGCGACGACAAACTCGGTGTGTACCCGCCGACGCAGTTCCTCGGGATTGTTCAGTACGGTCTCGCCGATGCGTGTGCGCTCTATGAGGTATGGGATCCACGGTTCCATCATGTTGCGATGCGCGTTCGGCTCCGCGGCGATCAGCGCACTGATCAACTCATGAATGCTGCATTTCACGGAACCGTTGAGGAGCAGGAACATTGTGCCCGTGGTCTGGTTGATACCGACCTGAACGGCGATGCCGGCTTCCTCGAGCTTGCCCGTCAGATATGGCAGGGACTGATTGAGGGCGTATTCGGGATTCATGGTGCCACTCTAGAGGGTATGCGGGCGGGCTCCATCGACGCTGCGTTGGGGCCGCCCGGGTTGGCGCGGAAGGGAGTTGTCCGTGGGCGGTCAGCGGGAGGAGTCGATGCTCAGCTGCTCGGTGAGGAACGAATGCTCGCCGGCCTCGTCACGCCAGTAGACGAGCGTCGCGCGCGAATCCTGCTGCTCGCGCAGGCTCTGTGACAGCTCCTTGAAGGCCTCCAGCTTCGAGCCGTGTTCGTCGATGAGGGTCTTTTCGTTTTCGAGGATCTTCTCTCGGCGCTCTTTCAGCGCCGGGAAATCGTGAGTCGGGCCGGACAAACGTTCCTTGCCCCACTCGCCCCATGACTTCTTCTGGTCGGACTCCTCGAGGGAGGCGATCGTGGCCTTGACCTTGTCCGACAGGTTCTTAAGCTCGCTCCATCGCTCGGTCGTGTGCGCGATGCACTCCGTCAGCTGCTGCGCGCGCGTGGCCACCCGCGCGGGGCTCTCTTGCAAGGCGAGCGCCAGGTGGAGGGCATGCACCTGGACCTCCGTGATGTACGCCAGCCCAGCGGCGTTGACGTCGCGGATGACATCGTCGATGGGGACCTCAGTGTCCAGCGCGCGACTTTCCGCGGATAGGAGGAGCATCTCCTGGCGTCGCGCCACAGCCATCAGGGCTTGTTCGGCCACCGCGAAGCGGGCGATCATGGCCGGGGTGAAGTGCCCGAGCTCGCCGTATTCCTCGGTGATGTCGCCCAGGGTCTTCGAGGCGGCGATGAGCCCAGCGATCTGCGTGATGTCCACTCGCACGAGAAGATTAGTGAGAGTGTTCGCGAGGGTGTCCAGCTTGGCGTTCACCGCCTGGAACTGGCGCATGGTCACTGCCGTGTTGACGACCCCCATGAGCGCGAGCGGGGCGACGACGGGCAGCGAGGCGGCGACGGGGATGAAGGGAGCTTGGGCAACGATGCCGCCCGCTCCCATGACGGCGGAACCGACGCCGGATCCGAGCTGCATGAGCGTCGCGGGGTTGGCCGTGGCCATGAAGAGGGTCGGGGCGATTGCCGCGGACGCGGCTGTGGCGCCAAGCGCGGTCGCCGTCGATGCGGTCGAGCCGAGGACCTGAGGGGAGACGGCCCGAGCGTCGGGCGTGTACTTGCCTGTCGCGGCGAGGTTGTTCGTCAGACTCGCGATGAGCGCATCGCGCGTGCGGCCGGTGACGGCGATGAGCCCCTGGTCCGGCTGACCGTCGGGCGTCGCAAGGGTGAACTCGACGTCGTGTGGGGTGGGCGCTAGCTCGTTGTCGCTCATGGTTGTCTCCTATGAAGGTCGGAATACACACATCATAGTTTCTCCGTCATCATTTGTGGCGGAAGGAACGCTCTGACAAAAAGTCGCATGCAATTCCCCTGGCAGTCTTTCGATGCGCGACATCGGATCGTTGGAATCATTGGCATTTTCGAGATGCTAAGAAAAGTAAGGGTACCCAAATTGCATGCGACATTGTGGGGGAACCATGCGTGGGGGAGCGTTGGGGAGTCGCGTGAGGGTGTGCGGAGGATGTGCGGAGGCGCGCGGGTGCTTTCGGAGGGTACTCGGAGGGGTGCGGCCGGGACCGTCGCTCCTTCGAGCTGGGACCGTTGCTCGTTTGTGCCGGGACCGTCGCTCCTTTGAGCCGGGACCGTCGCTCGTTCGAGCCGGGACCGTCGCTCGTTCGAGCCGAGGTCGTCACATGTTTGTGGGGTAGAAGCGGGAGCGGAAGCCGTCGAAGAAGTTCATGTTCTTCACGGCGAGCTCCACGAGGCGGTCCGCGTCCAGGTTCACGGTTGTGAAGAGCTCCTGCACGTCCGGATGGTCGGAGCGCGTGATGGTGCCGAACTCTCCGTCCGGGCCGCAGTAGAACAGGTCCTTGCTGAGCGTGTGCGCGGGGTTGGCGCGGAAGCGTCGCATGAAGTCGATGCGCAGGTAATCCAGGAGGCGAAGGTACTGCTGGGTGATAGAGGCCGGGTCGGCGGGCGCGTACAGGAGGATCGAGCGATCTGGGATCGCGAAGAACAGCCCGTGGGGCGCGTCGATGCGGAGCGTGGCCACGAGGTTGGCGACGTGCGCCGCCTTCGACGCGATGAAGAGGGACTCGCCGCCGATGCCGGTGAAGGGGCCGCAGGGGCCCTGTTCGTCGATGGGTTCGCCGTCCGTGTTGATCTGCCCGTAGTGGTAGAGCTCGTCGAGTCCGATCGGGTACTTCGCGAGGTGCTGGTCGGTGATCGTCGTGACGGTGTTCGGGAA
>CATWCG010000118.1:0-6049 GCA_958349165.1 uncultured Actinomyces sp.
CTCGCACGCGGCGAAGATCGGGTGATGGGCGGGAATCCCCGGAGAGACAACGACGAGGTCGGGGCGGGCATCGAGCACCGCGGCCGCCAGGGCGTTCGCATCCTCCTCGACGTGGACGGGCACGTCCGCGACGTCGTCGAAGGAAAGAGAGGCGGTGGCCCGCGACGCGTAGGCGCAAACACTCCAGTCGCGGGCAAGCAAGGCGCCCGCGGCTCCCTGGCCGGACTTACCCCAGCCGATGACGGCAGCGCTACGGTTCATCGCGCGTACACCCACTCCGCGTAGAAGACGCCCGCTCCGGCGACCGCGACGATCGCGGCGATCAGCCAGAAGCGGATGACGATCGTGACTTCCTTCCAGCCCAACAGCTCGAAGTGATGATGCAGCGGAGCCATGCGGAAGACTCGCTTACCCGTCGCCTTGAACACGCTGATCTGGATGACGTCGGAGAGGACAACCGCGACGAAGAGGCCGCCGACGATGATCGCGAGCAGCTGGGTCTGGGTGAGGATAGACAGGCCGGCGACGGCGCCACCCAGGGCGAGCGCACCGGTGTCACCCATGAAGATCTGCGCGGGCGACGCGTTCCACCACAAGAAGCCCGCCAGGGCACCGATGAGGGCGGCACAGAAGATCGCCAGGTCAAGCGGGTCGCGGGTCGAGTAGCAATTCGCCGGGTTGGCCCCCAGCTGCGTGCAGGACTGAATACGCTGGAAGTACGCGATGAACGTGTAGGCGCCGAAGACGAAGATGGACACGCCCGTCGCCAGGCCGTCCAGGCCGTCCGTCAGGTTGGTTGCGTTCGACCAGGCCGTCACGATGAGGTTCGTCCAGATGAGGTACAGGGCGACGCCGAGAGCGAGCCCCGCGAAGCCGAGCGTCAGCGCGGTCGGACGCGCGAAGGAGATCGCAAGCGTTCCAGGATACTCGCCGTACTCGTTCGGGAGGATGAGGGTGCCCAGCGCGAAAGCGGAGGCGATCAGCACTTGGCCGATAATCTTGCCCGACGGGTGCAGGCCAAGCGAACGCTGCCTCATGATCTTGATGCCGTCGTCGAGCAGGCCGATGACGCCGAGCCCCACGAACAGGAAAACCAGGAGAAGACCCGACCACGAGGGACCGGCCCCCGCGACGAAGGAGCCGATCAGCCAGGCGACAACGGTCGCCAGGATGATGACGACGCCACCCATCGTGGGGGTTCCGCGCTTCGTCAGGTGCTGAGTCGGCCCATCCTGACGGATGAACTGGCCGTACTGGTGCAGCACCAGGAAACGGATGAGCAGCGGTGTGCCCATCACGGACAGCGCCATCGCGATGATGAACGCAGCGATAAGACCAATCACCGGGTCATTCCCTTCTCCCGCAGGATGTCAGCCACCTGCCACGAATGTGAACCAAAGGAACCCTTCACCAGGACGACTGCTCCGTCGCCGGCGAATTGAAGAGCCAGGCGGGCGGCGTCGGAGGGATCCGACGCGACCTCGCGGTGGGGGACACCGCTGGCTCCCTCGAGATAGTAGTGCGCGTTCGCACCCAGGCCGACGAACGCGTCGACGCCCGCCTCCTCGATCATCGCGCCGACCTGCTCGTGCAGCGACCGGGAGTCCTCCCCCAGTTCGAGCATCTCTCCGAGGACGGCGACCGTTGGCCTGCCTTGACCGATCGACGCCAGCGCGGCAATACCCGCGCGCATCGAGTCAAGGTTCGCGTTGTAGGAGTCGTCGATAAGCGTGAGCTCCCGGCCCTCTACGACGAGCTCGTGAACGTCCATCCGGTGGGGGCTGAGCGCGTGAGCGCTGGACAGGACCCGCGCGACGGTCGCCAGATCGACGCCCAGGGTGAGGGCACCCGCGGCGGCCGCCAGCGCGTTCGCGACATGGTGACGGCCGACGATTTTCAGGGAAATATCCGCGCTGCCCGCCGACGTGACGAGCGTGAAATGCGCGCGGTCCGCGGCGTCGACGCTCACGTCCAGCGCGCGCACGTCGGCAAGCGGGTTGCCCGACGCGGAGAATCGGATGACCTTGCCGCTGGCCAGGGGCGCCATCGCCTCGACATTGGGATCGTCCATATTGAGGATGACGGGACCTCCCGGGCGGGTCCCCTTAATCAGCTCGGCCTTCGCCCGCGCGACGCCCTCAAAGCCGCCGAAACCGCCCACGTGGGCGTGGCCCACGCACAGCTCAATGGCCACGTCGGGGGCGACGATGTTTGTCAGGTAGGTGATGTGGCCGGGGCCGGAGGCCCCCATCTCGAGCACCAGGTGGCGCGTGGACTCGTCCGCCAGCAGGGCCGTCAGGGGCAGCCCGACCTCGTTGTTGAAGGAGAGCTTGGGCGCCACCGTCGGACCATCCGCGCTCATGATCTGGAAGAGCAGGTCCTTCGTGGTCGTCTTGCCTACGGATCCCGTCATCGCGATGACGTCCAGCGTCCCGTGGCCGCGCAGTGCCTCGACGTGCGCACGCGCGAGAGCACCCAGCGCCTCCGTCGAATCCGTCACGACGATCTGCGCCACGGCCTCGTCGACCTCATGCTCCACGATGACCGCGACCGCGCCGCGCGTGGCCGCGCCCGCCACGAAGGCGTGCCCGTCGGCGCTCTCACCGCGCCGCGCGACGTACAGCGACCCCGCCTGCGCTTCACGAGAGTCGGTCACCACCGGTCCGGTCACAGCGACGTCGGCGCCCACGAGGCGACCAGAAACCGCGTCAGCGATCCATTGAGCTGATGTCTGCATGTTTCTCTTCTCCTTCAGACTCACGGAGTCGTCGGGTACAGGTTAGCTGACCCAGAGGACGCCGGGATACCCAGGTTGCCCACCGCGGTACGCGCGACGTCGCCAAACAGCGGCGCCGACGAGTCGGATGAGACCGACGCCACTCTCGGATTGTAGAGAACCACGGCGATCGCCAGACGCGGCGCGTCCACCGGAATGATGCCGGCCGTCGTCGAGACCAGACCCGAAGCGCCGTCGATGACCGTCTCCGCGGTGCCCGTCTTCACGCCCACTCGGTAGCCGGGAACCTTCGAGGCGCCCGCGGTACCCAGGTCGTCCTCCACGACGGACTCCATCATGGTCAGCAGCTGCGAGGCCGTACCCGCCTCCATGACCTGAACCGGCTGGGTCGCCTCGGGAACCTCGACCGTCCCGTCCGCGTTCGTCCACGACTTGACGATATGCGGGGAGATACGTACGCCGCCGTTCGCGATCGTCGCGAGCGCCGACGCCTCCTGAATCGCCGTAATCGCGTAGGCCTGGCCGAACATCGTCACGTAGCGGTCACGCCCCTGCCACTGGTCCGAACTACGCAGCAGACCCGCGGACTCGCCCGGCAGCTCGATCCCCGTCTCCTGACCAAAGCCAAACGCACGCATCATCGAATAGCGCTGGTCGTCCGTCATCGTCTGGCCGATCAGCACGGTGCCCGTGTTCGAGGACTCGGCCAGGATGCCCGTCGCCGTCAGCGCCTCCCCGTCGTGCTCGTGGAAGTCCGTGATCGGGCCCCCCGCATCGGGCAGATTGAGGGAGTAGGGCACCTGGAAGACGCTCGTGGGGGTAATCGTCCCCTGGTTCAGGGCCGCGCCCACCGTGATGAGCTTGCCCACCGACCCGGGCTCGAAGGTGTCCTGCACGGCGTGCACCTTCTGCGGATTCGCATTGTCCGGCTCCTTCGAGTTCGAGTCGGCCATGACCAACACGTGGCCCGTCGCGACATCCTCGATGACGACCGCACCCCAGTCAGCCTGGTGCTTGGCCACGCGGGCATCCAGCAGATCCTGCACCTGATGCTGCAGGTCCGCGTGCAGCGTCAGCTCGACAGAGCCGCCGTTCTTCGGTTCCACCGTCGTGCGCTTGCCGCCCGGCATGACGGCGCCGTTGGGAGCAATTTCGAAGGCCTGCGCTCCGGGCGTACCCGTGAGCAGCTGGTCGAACTGCGCCTCCATGCCCGAGGAGCCCTGCCCCTCGGCGTTCACCGTTCCAATGACGGGGGCGGCCACGTTTCCATTCGGATACTCGCGCTCGAAGACCGACTCCCACTCAATGCCGTAGATGTCAAGCTTGCGGATCTCGCGGTAGGTGACCGCATCGACGTTGCGCTTGATGTAGACGTAGGTTGAGTCGCCCAGCATCATGCCGCCGAGCACCGCCTCGTCCATGCCCAGCAGGGACGCGAGCTGATGAGCAGCCTCGGCCGGGCCTCGCCCAACCTCATTCCCGTCGTCGTCGCGATGCACGTAGGAGCGAATGTTCACCTGGTTGACCGCGATGTCGTAGGTCTGGATCGAATTCGCCAGGACGACGCCCGTCGCATCGACGATCGAGCCGCGCGCGGCGGCCACCGACGTCGACGACGTGCGCACGCGCTGCCCCTGAGCTGCCAGCGAAGGCCCCTCAATGATCTGAAGCTGGACCAGGCGCACGCCACACAGGCTGAGCGCCCCAATGATGAGAATCAGGATCCAGCGCGAGCGCGTGAAGACGGTATCCATAGGAACGACGCTCCGCGTTACTTGGCGGGGGTCCCGCCCTCAACGGTTCCCGTCTCGAGCGTGATGAAGCCGGAGGTGCCAGCGGGGACCATACCGTTGGCCTTCGCGGCCTTCTCAAGCTCCGTCGGTGAAGCCTTGCGGTCCAGTTCGGCGCGCATGGTCCACGACTGTGCTTCCAGCTCGTTGAGCGCCAGCTGCTGCTCACGGATCTCGAAGGAAGTCTGAGCCATGCGGGTGTTGAGCACCATCGAGACGAGGACGGAACCCAGCGCGACGGCGACGAGGAGCATGAGAATAGCTACGGCCGAGCGGCGCGGGCGCGTCCCCTCGACGATGCGAAGCTCGCGAACCTCCTCACGGCGCAGTTCAGGGCGGGCCGCAGGACGTGCCTTGGCAGTTGCTGCACTCATGAGAGATCCTTCCATTCGCGAATGAGTTCCGCTCCGCGCAGTCGCACGGAAGCCGATCGGGGGTTGTGGTCTTGTTCGGCTCGGTCGGCGCGATTCGCGCCCTTGGTGAGCAGTCTGAGGCTGGGGGCCATCTCGTCGGGGATGATCGGTAGCCCGGGGGGTGCGGCGCTGGTGGAACCGCGGCGCAAGATGTCTTTGACTAGTCGGTCTTCGAGGCTCTGGTACGACTCGACCACCAGGCGCCCCCCGACCCTCAGGCACGACAGGGCACGCGGCAGGGCGCGCTCCAAGATGGTGAGCTCGTCATTGACGGCCACGCGCAGCGCCTGGAAGGTCCGTTTTGCGGGGTTGCCGCCGGTGCGGCGCGCAGGCGCGGGGATGGCCTCACGGATGATGTCCACGAGTTCGCCCGTGCGCGTAATAGGGGCGTCGTCCCTGCGGCGAATGATCAGTCGCGCGATGCGGGGCGCAAACTTCTCTTCGCCGTAGGTGCGCAGGATACGGATGAGCTCCCCCTCCGAGGCGGTGGCCAGGAGGTCGGCGGCGCTGCGTCCGGCGGTCGCGTCCATGCGCATGTCGAGCGGCGCGTCCTTCGAGTAGGCGAAGCCCCGGTCGGCCTCGTCGAGCTGGAGGGAGGACACTCCCAGGTCCATGAGGACCCCGTCGATGCGCGCGCCGGGACCGCACTGCTCAGCCACGGCCTCGTCGATGCGATCGTAGGTCGTGTGGACCGCGCGGAAGCGGCTCCCGAATCGTTCGAGGCGAGCGGAGGCAAGCGCGATAGCCTGCGGGTCACGGTCGATACCGATAACGGTCAGCTCGTCGAAGCGCTCGAGCGCGCCCTCGGTGTGACCGCCCATCCCTAAGGTGGCGTCCACCAGGACGGCTCCGGGGGCGTCAATCGCGGGTGCGAGCATGTCGAGGCACTCGGCGAGGAGGACGGGGACGTGGCGCTCGGCAGCGGGGCGACCGAGGTCGACCTCGTCGGCCGAGCCACCGGGGCGCGACGAATCGCGCACCGAGTCCAGTGCATGCGCCATGCCGCGCCTCCTTGTCGTTCGTCATGACCGGTGTCCGACCCGTCCACCCAGGTCCCCCACCGTGCTCCGCCACCGGGGAAGTGATGTCGGAACAGCGGGCGGAGACCT
>CATWCG010000119.1:0-6042 GCA_958349165.1 uncultured Actinomyces sp.
TTGCCCCCGTGCCGCAGCCCGATGATCCGGAGCTGCCCGTCGTCCAGCCGACCCAGGCTCCTTCTGTGAGCCCGACGCCCAGTCCCTCCGCTTCCTCCTCTCCCGCCGCTCACTCGAGCCAGCCCTCCGACACGCCCGTGTCGCCCGTGACCGATGAGTCGCAGCTGACCGACGCTAACAAGGGCGGCGTGAGCGCTGCTTTCACCGGAGGACAGCTCACGATCAACGTCCCCTCAGACAAGGCCGTTGCCGGCGAGTGGGTGAGCGCCAACATCATGCAGACGGGCGAGGCGCGTTGGCTCCAGGTTGAGCCCTCGAACCAGGTGACCATGGATGTCACAGGCCTGCCGATGGGCGACTACAAGGTCGTCGTCGCGAACCGCTCGCATCAGCTGGTTGGCTGGGCAGAGTTCAAGGTCGCCTCGACGGTCGCCGCCGCGAGCCCCGGCACCGCCGTGGACGGCTCCGGCTCCGTGAAGCTCCACGCCGAAGTCCTGTCCTCCTCGAACTCGGGCGACGAGTCCGAGGGCCTGAACGGATACCTCCTGGGTGCCGGTGCCTGCATGCTGATCCTTGGTGGCCTCGTCGTCCTCCAGGTGCTCTCCGGTCCGAAGATCGGTTCCTCCTCGCAGGGAGTCACCCTGACGTAGGCTAGGTTTCATGGATCTGTTTGATTCTGAATCATTCGACGAGCTGGGCGTGCCCGCGTTTACCGCGGACGCGCCCCTCGCCGTTCGTATGCGACCCACCAGGTTAGAAGAGGTCGTCGGCCAGTCCCATCTCCTGGGGGAGGGCGCTCCGCTGCGACGCTTGCTTTCCGCGGAGTCGAGCGGCGGGGTCGCCGTCTCCTCGGTCGTCCTGTGGGGGCCTCCCGGTACCGGTAAGACGACGCTCGCCTATCTGATCGCCCGCGCCTCGGGTCGGCGTTTCGTCGAATTGTCCGCCGTGTCATCGGGGGTGGGCGACGTGCGTCGTGTCGTGGACGCCGCGCGTCGGACCCTGGCGAGCAGCGGCGAGGAGACGATCCTTTTCGTCGACGAGGTTCACCGATTCTCCAAGTCGCAGCAGGATTCGCTCCTTCCCGCGGTCGAGAACCGGTGGGTCGTTCTCGTGGCTGCGACGACGGAGAACCCGTCGTTCTCTGTGATCGCGCCCCTGCTCTCGCGCTCGCTCCTGCTGACGCTGCGCCCCCTGGAATCCGATGCGCTGGAGGGCTTGGTCCGGCGTGCCCTGACCGACGAGCGCGGTCTTGCCGGGCGGTTTTCCATCACCGACGAGGCCGTGGCGGGCCTCGTGCGCCTGGCTGGCTCCGACGCGCGTAAGTCCCTGACGCTTCTTGAAGCCGCGGCGGGGGTGGCCAGCGATGACGGCTCCGGAGAGATTACGGTGGCCAGCGTGGAGGCAGCCGCGAATCAGGCGCTCGTGCGCTGGGGCCGCGACCAGCACTACGACGTGGCGAGTGCCTTCATCAAGTCGATGCGCGGCTCTGACGTCGATGCCTCGCTGCACTATCTGGCGCGCATGATCGAGGCCGGCGAGGATCCGCGTTTCATTGCGAGGCGCATCATGATCGCGGCCTCGGAGGAGATCGGCATGGCCGCGCCAGAGGTGCTGACGACGTGCGTCAGTGTCGCCCAGGGTGTCGCCCTCATTGGGATGCCAGAGGCACGCCTCCTCCTCGCCCAAGCGGTTGTTGCAGTCGCGACCGCCCCGAAGTCCAACGCCACGTACCTGGCGATCGATCGTGCCCTCGCGGACGTGCGGGCCGGGCGTGGGGGAGCGGTTCCCGCGCACCTGCGCGATGCCCACTATTCCGGTGCGTCCTCGCTCGGGCACGGCGATGGGTACCTCTACGCCCATGACCATCCCCATCACGTCGCCGCTCAGCAGTACCTGCCTGACGACCTGGAGGGCACCCGCTACTACGAACCGACCGAGAACGGGCATGAGGCGATGCTCACGAAGAGGCTCGGTGTCATTCGCAATCTGCTGAAGAGACGCTAGTATAGAACAGTTGTCCGCTTGCGCGGACACCTGGGGCCTTAGCCGACGGACCCTCAGCGGTCCTGGAGTTGGCCCCATGTCGGGCAACCGCCCCGACATGACATGAGAAACAGGAAGAAGAACAATGGCAACGAATCGTTCCCGTAAGCAGGTCCGCGAGTCCCGCGCTCTCGGCCTCGCGCTGACCCCCAAGGCCGTCCGCTACTTCGAGAAGCGCCCCTACGGCCCCGGCGAGCACGGCCGTACCCGCCGTCGCCAGGACTCCGACTACGCCGTTCGTCTGAAGGAGAAGCAGCGTCTGCGCGCCCAGTACGGCATCCGTGAGTCGCAGCTGCGCCGCGCCTTCGAAGAGGCCCGCCGCACGGCCGGCCTGACCGGTGAGAACCTGGTCGAGCTGCTCGAGATGCGTCTGGACGCCCTGGTTCTGCGCGCCGGCTTCGCCCGCACCATCCAGCAGGCCCGTCAGGTGGTCGTCCACCGTCACATCCTCGTCGACGGCAAGATCGTGGACCGCCCCTCCTTCCGCGTCAAGCCCGGCCAGACCATCCAGGTCAAGCCCAAGTCGCAGACCACGGTCCCCTTCGAGATCGCCGCTGAGGGTATTCACCGCGACGTGCTGCCCGCCGTCCCCGAGTACCTGGACGTCGAGCTCTCCCGCCTGAAGGCGACCCTCGTGCGTCGCCCCAAGCGCGCCGAGGTCCCCGTGACCGTCGACGTGCAGATGGTCGTCGAGCACTACTCGCGCTGACCTTTGGCATCACCGCGCCCCCAAGCACGAGCTTGGGGGCGCGGTTGTATATGTATCCCACAGAGCGCTTAAGCGTGCCGATGTGCCGTGATGGCTGGGGACCGACTACCATAAGGCACTATGCGTACTTCTGAAATCCGTACCCGTTGGCTCGACTACTTTGAGAAGCAGGGGCATGAGATTCGTCCTTCTGTTTCTCTCGTCTCCCCGGAGCCCTCGATTCTGTTCACGATTGCGGGCATGGTTCCGTTCATCCCCTACATCATGGGCGTCGAGCCCGCGCCGTGGCCTCGTGCCGCGTCGGTGCAGAAGTGCATTCGCACGAACGACATTGATAACGTCGGCAAGACGACCCGTCACGGTACGTTCTTCCAGATGAACGGCAACTTCTCCTTCGGCGATTACTTCAAGGAAGGTGCCATCAATTTCGCGTGGGACCTGCTGACCGGCTCGCGCGAGGACGGCAAGTACGGCCTCGACGGCGATCGTTTCTGGGTGACGATTTGGGACGAGGACGATGAGGCTCTGAGCGTCCTGACCAAGCAGATCGGCATGGATCCCAAGCACATCGTGCGCCTGCCGCGCGTTGAAAACTTCTGGGATACGGGTCAGCCCGGCCCTGCCGGCCCCTGCGCCGAGTGGCACTACGACCGTGGCCCCGCCTACGGTCCCGAGGCCGTGGGTGGCACCGTGGACCCCGGTGGTGACCGCTACCTCGAGGTGTGGAACCTGGTGTTCGACCAGTTCATGCGCGGCGAGGGCACCGGCAAGGACTACCCGCTGCTCGGCGAACTGGACAAGAAGGCGATTGATACCGGGGCAGGCCTGGAGCGCCTCGCGTTCGTCATGCAGGACAAGCCGAACATGTACGAGATCGATGAGGTGTTCCCCGTCATCGATGCCGCGATGCAGATGAGCGGCAAGCGCTACGGCCTGGGGGCTGCGGGTCCGAAGGCCGGCGCGGCCTACGACGATGACGTGCGCATGCGCGTGGTCGCCGACCACGTTCGCTCCTCCCTCATGCTCATCGGCGACGGCGTGCGTCCGGGCAACGACGGTCGCGGCTACGTGCTGCGTCGCCTGATCCGCCGCGCGGTGCGATCGATGCGTCTGTTGGGGGTCGACGAGCCGGCGATGCCGACGCTGCTGACGGCCTCGAAGGATGCGATGAAGGCCTCCTACCCCGAGCTGGACAAGAACTGGAAGACGATCTCCGAGGTCGCCTACGCGGAGGAGGATGCTTTCCGCCGCACGCTCAGCGCCGGCACGACGATCCTGGACGTGGCCGTGGCGAGCGCGAAGGAATCGACGGGCGCGCCCGTCATCTCGGGTAAGTCGGCATTCTTGCTGCACGATACCTACGGTTTCCCGATCGATCTGACCCTCGAGATGGCCGCCGAGCAGGGCGTGTCCGTCGACGAGGAGGGCTTCCGCACGCTCATGGCCGAGCAGAAGGAGCGCGCCCGCGCCGACGCGCGCTCGAAGAAGACTGGCCATACCGACGTGCGCGTCTTCCACGAGATCGAAAAGGAGATGGGCGGGGGTTCGACGTTCCTCGGCTACACCCAGGACTCCGCGCCTGCCCGTGTCCAGGCGATCCTCGTGGATGGACAGCCGGTGCCGGCTGCCGAAGCTCCCGCCGCTATCGACATTGTCCTCGATCAGACGCCCTTCTATGCGGAGATGGGCGGCCAGCTGGCCGACCATGGAACGATTCGGTTGCCCGGCGGCGACACGGTGATCGACGTGACCGACGTTCAGGCTCCGATCCGCGGGCTGACCGTCCACCGTGGTCACCTGCGTCAGGGTGGCATTGCTCTGGGCGATTCGGTGATCGCCGAGATTGACTCCGAGCGCCGCCTGGCGATCGCTCGTGCGCACACGGCGACCCACATGGTCTACGCGGGACTGCGCAACGTCGTGTCCGAGCACGCGGACCAGGCGGGGTCGGAGAACTCGCCCTCGCGTCTGCGCTTCGACTTCCGCCACAACAGCGCGCTCGCCGGCTCTCAGCTCAGCGACATCGAGGAGCTGGTGAACGAGAAGCTGGCCGAGGACCTGCCCGTGACCACCGAGGTCATGAGCATCGACAAGGCGAAGGAAATGGGCGCGATCGCCCTCTTCGGAGAGAAGTATGGCTCCGAGGTGCGTGTCGTGACGATCGGCGACGGCTTCGACCGTGAGCTCTGCGGCGGCACCCACGTACCGACGACGGGCCACATCGGCCGCGTGACGGTGCTCGGCGAGGGCTCGGTGGCCTCCGGCGTGCGCCGCATCGAGGCCCTGGTCGGTACCGGCGCCTACGAGTTCCAGGCGAAGGAACACGCTCTGGTCTCCCAGCTGTCCCAGCTCGTGGGCGGCCGCGTGGACGAGCTGCCTGAGCGCATCGAGTCGCTGCTCGCCAAGCTGCGCGAATCCGAGAAGAAGCTGGAGAAGATTCAGGCCGAACAGGCGAAGCGTCGGGGTGGCGACCTGGCTGCATCCGCTGAGCGCATCGGCGCGGTTGACCTCGTGGCAGCCGCGGTTGACGGTGTCCCGACGAAGGAGCTGCGCGGTCTGGTCCAGGACGTCGTGGCGCGTCTAGGGCACGAGCGCGGCGCGGTCGTCGCCCTGGCCAGCGCCGAGGGTGGCAAGGCCGCTTTCGTGGTTGCCACCAACGAGCGTGCGCGCGAGTTGACGCTCGACGCGGGCGCGCTGTTGCGCGCGGGACTCGCGCACGTCGATGGTCGCGGTGGCGGTAAGGCTGACATCGCCCAGGGCGGCGGTACCAAGCCCGAGGGTATCGCGGCTGGCCTCGCAGCGATCCGTTCCCAGATCGAGTCGCTGTGAGCCTGCGCAGGGGAATCCGCATCGGCGTGGACGTCGGCACCGTGCGTGTCGGCGTCAGCCGGTGCGACCCCGACGGCATCCTCACGATGCCCGTCGTCACCCTCACGCGCGCCCCCGACTCCTCGGATCTCGGCCAGCTCGCGGACATCGTCGCGCAGCACGAGGCCATTGAGGTGATCGTGGGGCTGCCGCGGCACCTGCGCGGCGGGGAGGGCATCTCCGCCAAGGGAGCCCGCAAGTACGCGCGTCGCCTCAAGAAGCTCGTTGGGGGCGTGCGCGTCGCGATGGTCGACGAGCGACTCACCTCCAACCAGGCGCATGAGCGTCTGCGCGCATCCGGTATCCCGGAGCGTGAACACCGCAGCGTCATCGATCAGGTTGCGGCCCAGATCATCTTGGAACAGGCCCTGGAGCTCGAGCGCATGAGCGGTCGCGCACCCGGGGAGGAGATCGTCCTCGAC